>DATLGF010000280.1:0-8388 GCA_035540575.1 Noviherbaspirillum sp. | reverse complement strand
GCCGCGGTCGCCGGCGTGGAGCCGCGCGTGATGGGCCTCGGGCCGGTGTATGCGATCCGCAAGGCGCTCGCGCGGGCGAAGCTGTCGCTCGCCGACATGGACATCATCGAGATCAACGAAGCGTTTGCGAGCCAGGTGCTGGGCTGCCTGAAGCTGCTGGAAGTCGACTTTGCCGACAGCCGCGTGAACCCGAACGGCGGCGCGATCGCGCTCGGCCATCCGCTGGGCGCCTCCGGCGCGCGACTCGCGCTGACAGCCAGCCGGGAACTGGCGCGGCGCAATGGACGCTATGCGGTGGTGAGTCTTTGCATCGGCGTGGGACAAGGGCTGGCGGTGGTGCTGGAGCGGGCGTGAGGGCTTGCGTGTCTACCACGCAGTGTCGTCCCGAGCGTGAGCAAAGGACCCCATCCCTCCGTTTCAGCGCCGTTGGCGGACCGGGCGGACGAGATCCTTCGCCTGCGGCTCAGGATGACACGTTGGTGGCTCGGGATGACAGTGTGGTGGATCGTTGTCGTCCTGAACGCAAGCGAAGGACCTCATCCCCCAAATCGACACTATGAGGAACACATGGATTTGAATTTCACGCCTGAAGAGCAGGCGTTCAGGCAGGACGTACGCGATTTCGTCGCGAAGAACCTGCCGCAGGACATCAGCCACAAGGTGCTGAACGGGCTGGTGCTCGAAAGCGGCGACTACATCCGCTGGCAGAAGACCTTGCATGCCAACGGCTGGGGCGGCTTCTCGTGGCCGAAGGAATTCGGCGGCACGGGCTGGAGCGCGACGCAGCAGTACATCTTCGACGAGGAATGCGCGGCTGCCGGCGCGCCGCGTTCGATTCCGTTCGGACTCAAGATGGTCGCGCCGGTGATCATGCGCTACGGTTCGCCCGCGCAGCAGCAGCGCTTCCTGCCGAAGATCATGTCGGCCGACGAGTGGTGGTGCCAGGGCTATTCGGAGCCGGGCGCGGGCTCGGATCTCGCTTCGCTGAAGACGCGCGCGGTGCTGGACAATGACCACTACGTCGTCAACGGCCAGAAGACCTGGACCACGCAGGGCCAGCATGCCGACTGGATCTTCTGCCTCGTGCGCACCGATCCGGACGCCAAGCCGCAGCGCGGCATCTCCTTCCTGCTGATCGACATGAAGAGTCCCGGCGTGACGGTGCGGCCGATCATCACGCTTGACGGCGCGCACGAAGTCAATGAAGTGTGGCTGGAGAATGTGCGCGTGCCGGTGGAAAACCGGGTCGGCGAGGAAAACGCCGGCTGGACCTATGCGAAGTTCCTGCTCGGCCATGAGCGCACGAATATCGCCGGCATCGGCATCGCCAAGCGCGAACTCGCGCGTCTGAAGCGCATCGCCGCATCCGAAACCAAGAACGGCAGGCCGCTGCTGCGCGACCCCTACTTCGCCGCGAAGATCGCGCAGGTCGAGATCGACCTGACCGCGCTGGAGATCACCAACCTGCGCGTGCTGTCGGCCGAGGCGCAGCAGCGTGCGCCCGGGCCGGAAGCCTCGATCCTGAAGATCAAGGGAACCGAAATCCAGCAGACCATCACCGAGCTGCTGGTGCAGGCGGTCGGCACCTACGGGCTGCAGCTGCGGCGCGAAGCGATGGCGGCCGGCTACCAGGGCGAGCTGGCCGGGCCCGCGTATGCGACGCCGCTGGGCCCGCACTACCTGAACATGCGCAAGCTGTCGATCTTCGGCGGCTCGAACGAAATTCAGAAGAACATCATCGCCCAGATGATCCTGGGACTGTAGGAGCCTCGCGATGGATTTTTCCTTTACCGAAGAGCAGCAGATGCTGCTCGATGCGACCCGCCGTTTCATCGCGAAGGACTACACGTTCGAAACGCGCCGCCGCATCCTGGCCGAAAGCGCGGAGGGCTTTTCGCGGCAGGTATGGGCGACGCTGGCCGACATCGGCCTGCTGTCGCTGAACCTGCCCGAAGAGGACGGCGGCATGGGCGGCGGCACGATAGAGAACATGCTGGCGATGACCGCCGTCGGCGAAGGCCTGATGCTTGAGCCCTACCTCGCCAGCGCGGTGCTCGGCACCCGCACCATCGCCGCACTCGGAACCCCCGCGCAGCGCGAGCAATGGCTGCCGGCGCTGGCGGGCGGCGAGCAGATCGCCGCGCTCGCGCACGACGAGCCCGGAACGCGGTTTGCCCGCATGAACGTCACCACGCGCGCCGACAGCGATAACGACGGGTATGTGCTGCACGGCCACAAGAGCGTGATCGCGCACGGCGGCCATGCCGATCTGCTGCTCGTGAGCGCGCGCAACGGCAAGGATGACGGCATAGCGGTGTTCTGCGTGCCGCGTACCACGCCGGGCGTGCGCGTCCTCGCCTACCCGACAGTGGATGGCGTGGGTGCGGCCGACATCTGGTTCGACGGGGTCCGCCTGCCGGCAACGGCGCGGCTCGGCGAGTCGCCGGATGCCAGTGCAGCGCTGGAGGACGTGCTCGACTTCGGCCTGGCTGCGGTGTGTGCGGAAGCGGTCGGCGCGCTCGACCGACTGATGGCGGCAACCGTCGAATACACGCGCAACCGCAAGCAGTTCGGCCAGCCCATCGGCAAGTTCCAGGCGCTGCAGCATCGGATGGCGGACATGCTGCTGCATATCGAACAGGCGCGCTCGATCAGCTATCTGGCCGCCGTACGCTGCACCGATGCGGACCGCGCCGCGCGTGCCAAAGCCTTGTCGGCGGCCAAGGTCGTGATCGGCCAGGCCTGCCGCTTCGTCGGCCAGGAGGCGGTGCAGCTGCACGGCGGCATGGGCATGAGCGACGAGCTGGACGTGAGCCACTACTTCAAGCGGCTGATGGCTATCGAGCTGCAGTTCGGCAGCACCGACCATCACCTGGAGCAGTACGCACAGTCCCTCGGCTGAAGGCGGGATACCATATGCATTCTGCCGTCCAGGCAACCCCACTCCAGGAGAACACGATGAGCAAAGCCCAGTTTCATTGGGACGATCCGCTGCTGCTCGACCAGCAGCTCACTGATGACGAACGCATGGTCCGCGACGCAGCCCGCGCTTATTGCCAGGACAAGCTCAAGCCGCGTGTGCTGGAAGCCTTCCGCCACGAAAAGACCGATCCGGCGATCTTCCGCGAGATGGGATCGCTGGGCCTGCTCGGCCCGACCATTCCGGAACAGTACGGCGGGCCGGGGCTGAACTACGTGTCCTACGGACTGATCGCGCGCGAGGTCGAGCGCGTGGATTCCGGCTACCGCTCGATGATGAGCGTGCAGTCCTCGCTGGTCATGGTGCCGATCTTCGAGTTCGGCAATGAGGAAACCAGGCAGAAATACCTGCCCAAGCTGGCCACCGGCGAATGGATCGGCTGCTTCGGGCTGACCGAGCCGAACCATGGCTCCGATCCCGGCTCGATGGTCACGCGCGCGAAGAAGGTTGACGGCGGCTACAGCCTCACCGGCAGCAAGATGTGGATCTCCAACTCCCCGATCGCCGACGTGTTCGTCGTCTGGGCCAAGGACGACGAAGGGGCGATCCGCGGCTTCGTGCTGGAGAAGGGCTGGAAAGGCCTGTCCGCGCCGGCGATCCACGGCAAGGTCGGCCTGCGCGCGTCGATCACCGGCGAGATCGTGATGGACGGCGTGTTCTGTCCGGAAGAAAACGCGTTCCCGGACGTGCGCGGGCTGAAAGGGCCGTTCACCTGCCTGAACTCCGCCCGCTACGGCATCGCCTGGGGCGCGCTGGGCGCCGCCGAGGACTGCTGGTTCACCGCGCGCCAGTACGTGCTCGACCGCAAGCAGTTCGGCAAGCCGCTGGCGGCGAACCAGCTGATCCAGAAGAAGCTGGCCGACATGCAGACCGAGATCACGCTCGGCCTGCAGGGCTGCCTGCGCCTGGGCAGGATGAAGGACGAAGGCACCGCGGCGGTCGAGATCACTTCAATCATGAAGCGCAATTCATGCGGCAAGGCGCTCGACATCGCCCGTCTTGCCCGCGACATGCTGGGCGGTAACGGCATCTCCGACGAATTCGGCGTGGCGCGGCACATGGTGAATCTCGAGGTGGTCAACACCTACGAAGGCACGCATGACATTCATGCGCTGATCCTCGGCCGCGCGCAGACGGGCATCGCGGCATTCTGATTTCCGGTTTGGCAGAACGGCAATCGTTGTCGGCGGTCATATGCATGAGCCTGTTGCCCTGGGCGCAAGTAATGACTGCCGATGCTTTCCATTCCGCTCTCGCCGCCGCAACCTGCCCGGCCCCACCATCTGCGCCGGGCATTGCTGCTGTTCGCAATCATGCTGGCGGCCGTGCTCGTGCTCGGCTATGCAGTGTTCCGGGCATTGGTCGAACGCGAAGAGCAGCAGACCCTCAACACGCTGAACTACGTCGCCAACATCCAGGGGGTGGCTGTGGCTTCATGGGTCGACGAACGTACCCGCGACGCCGCCGCGTTTTCGGACGGGCGCTTCCTGGGCGAGGCGATGCATGAATGGATATCGCGCGGCGCACCGCCCGACCAGACCCGCGAGCGCATTCTCGGGCAGCTGCACGCCATCAGAAACGCCTTCGGCTACGAGGAGGTCGCCGTCGTGGGGCCGTATGGCGAGCCCTACCTGACCACCAGCGCAGCCGGACGCAACAGTCCGATGCTGTCTTCGGCAATTGCCTATCAGACCGTCCAGGCCGCGCTAGGCCGGAACAGCCCGCAGGTGTCGACGATTCACGCTGGCTCCGGCCCCGAACCCGATCACCGCGTAATCGACATCGCCACGCCGTTGCTGGACATGTACGAGCGCACCTACAAGGCCCAGACCGTCTTGCTGATGCGCGCCGATGCGGTGAACCAGCTCGAGCATTACGTGAAGGCGATGCCCCTGGTCAATACCGCGACCGAAGTCGTGCTCGTGGAGATCATCGGCAACGAAGTGATGTCGACGTCGTCCAGCCACAACGCTGTGCATTTCCGCGCTTTCGGGCAAGTGCCGCTGACGCCTCAAGAGCTGATCACCGCGGCAAGGCAAGGGCAGGAAGTGACCCTCTCGTCACCGGCGGGCACGAGCATCGGGGTCGTGCGCGCCGTGCGCGGCACGCCATGGTTCCTGCTTGCGATGATCGATGCCGGTGCCGTGCGCGCGAACTTCGAACGGCTGGCCTGGCTGGTGGCGCTGACCGCCGGCGGGGCCCTGGCGGTGAGCGCGTTCGCGCTGAGCCTCTGGACGCGCGAGCGCGAAAGCCGCTTCCGCCTGCAGTCGTTTCAGGCGGCAACCGAGAAGGCGCTGCTCCAGCGACGCTACGACTACCTGTCGCGCTATGCGAACGACATGATCATCCTGACAGACAGCGACGGCGTCATGCAGGAAGTCAACGACAAGACTTTGCAGCTGCTGGGGCGCGAGCGCAACAGCGTGCTCGGCAAGTCGATCGAGACACTGTTCCTGCCGGAATGCCGGCCGGTCGTGCGCGCGGCACTGGACTCGCTGCGCGAACGCGGCGAGACGCGTTTCGAAGTGTCGCAGCGCGGCTATCTCGGCACGCTGCTGACCTTCGATGCGAGTGCGCGCGCGCTCGAACGCGACCGCAAGGTCATTGCCCAGTTCATCTTCCGTGACATCTCGGAGCGCCGCGCCTCGGAAGCAGCGTTGCGCGACAGCCAGCAGCGGCTCAACAGCATCCTGACGTCGATCAGCGACGTCGTGTGGTCCTTCAGCGCCGACTTCTCGCGCCTGAACTACATCAACCAGTCCGTCGAACGGGTGTTCGGGCGCCCGCTCGAGGAGTTCATTGACCGGCCCATCCTGTGGCTGGAGTCCATGTATCCGGAAGACCGCCGCCGCTTCGAAGGCGCGATTGCGCAATTGTCCGCCGAAGATCCGGTCGCCGACATCGAAGTGCGCATCGTCGCGCGCGACGGCCAGGTGCGCTGGCTGCATTGCCGCGGACATCTGGTCACGGATGAAGACGGCAAGCCGCAGCGCATCGACGGCGTGGCGACCGACATCACGCAGAAGAAAGAAGCCGAGCGGCAGGTCGAGAAGCTGGCCTACTACGACAGCGTGACCCAGTTGCCCAACCGCGCGCTCCTGCACGACCGCCTGGGACAGGCGCTGCCGATGGCCGTGCGCTCCGAGCGCAAGGTCGCCCTGCTGTTCATGGACCTGGACAATTTCAAGAACATCAATGATTCCCTCGGCCACGAGATCGGCGACCAGCTGCTGCGCGCCATTGCGCGTCGCATTCTCCGCTGCGTGCGCGAGGAGGACACGGTGGCGCGCATCGGCGGAGACGAATTCCTGATCGTCCTCCCTGACCTCGAACGCGCAAGCGACGCGGTCAGGGTGGCGGAGAAGATCCTTTCCACGGCCGCCCGGCCCTTCGATCTGGCGGCCCACCGCATCTACACGACAATCTCGATCGGCATCAGCGTGTACCCGGATGACGCGGGCGACCCGCAGGAACTGATCCGGCACGCCGATTCCGCCCTCTATCAGGCCAAGGGCATGGGCCGCAACAACTATCAGTTCTTTACGCCGGAACTGAACTACCAGATCACGCGCACCTCGGAAATCGAGCGGCGCCTGCGCCATGCGATCGACAACGGCACGCTGGCGCTTTGGTACCAGCCGCAGGTCGATGCGCGCAACGGCAAGCTGATCGGGGCGGAGGCGCTCACGCGCTGGCATGACGGCGAGCGCGAATACCTGTCGCCGGCCGAGTTCATCCCGGTGGCGGAGGAGCGCGGGTTGATCAGCAAGATCGGAGAATGGGCGCTGCGCGAGGCCTGCATGCAGTGCCGGCGCTGGCAGGAACAGGGCCTGGAACCGGTGCGCGTGGCCGTCAACGTCTCCCCACTCCAGTTCCAGCAGAAGGGTTTCGTCGATCTCGTCACCGGCATCCTTGCAGAAACCGGCGTGGACGGGCGCTACCTGGAGCTGGAAATCACCGAAGGCGCGTTGATGCGCGGCGGCGCGGAGGCAGCGCCGCTCACCTCGAAGCTGCGCGAGCACGGGGTCGGCATCAGCATCGACGATTTCGGAACCGGCTACTCCAGCCTGAACTATTTGCGGCAGATCCCGATCGACAAGATCAAGATCGATCGCTCGTTCATCTCGGACCTGGGCCGCGACGGGGCAATCACCCGCGCCATTGTCGAGCTGGCCCACAGCCTGCAGCTGCGCGTCATCGCCGAGGGGGTGGAATCGCAGAACCAGATCGAACGCCTGCGCGCATTCGGGTGCGACGAGATTCAGGGGTATTACTTCAGCCGGGCCGTGTCGCCGGAAGCGTTCGCCCGGCTGCTCGCCGACAGGTACGCGTTCGCGCACGGCGCGGCCTCCACACTGCATTGATATGACAGGTGCCGCCCTGCCCCGCGAGTTCTATGCCCGTCCCACCGTCGACGTTGCGCGGGATCTGCTCGGCATGCAGTTGATTCACCGGGTCGACGGCACGGTGCGGCGCGGGCGCATCGTTGAAGTCGAGGCCTATGTCGGTGCGCATGATCTCGCCTCGCACTCGTCGCGAGGCGTCACGCCGCGCACCTCGGTCATGTACGGTCCGCCCGGCCATGCCTATGTCTACCTGATCTACGGGATGCACCATTGCGTGAACGTGGTCACCGAGCCGGCGGGCCACGGCGCGGCGGTGCTGCTGCGCGCGCTCGAACCGCTGGACAGCCTGGCCGGCAATACCCGCGGCCCAGGCTTGCTGTGCCGCACGATGGGAATCACGCTGGCGCGCAACGGCATTGATCTCACGGGTGACGTGCTGTTCATCACGCTGCCGCCAGAGGCGGAACGTTTCGAGATCGTGCAGAGTGCGCGCGTGGGCGTGGCATACGCGGGCGACTGGGCCGATGCGCCGCTGCGCTTTTCCATCGCCGGCAATCCTTATGTGTCGCGCGCCAGTGGCTCCCGCCGCTGACACAGGAGTCGTAGTCACGCGAGTCGCTGTCGTCGTTTTAATTCTGCACTGCAGACTGCACATCCCATTCGCGGGCAGGCCGGCTCCAGGTTGTGGAACATCAATACGACTGACCCTCCTTCATCAGATGCTTTCCCGGCAGCCGGCGCGCCTTTACAGCGCCGTACCGGCCTTGGTACTATCATCGCGATAATAATGCAGAACTTTATTTCACTCTGCAGAATCGCAGCCAAGGACAAAATTCGAGCCGCAGGGCAGCGGCCAAGGAGACAGGATGGGCGTGAAGGCGTTGTTCAGCCTGGAAGGCAGGGTCGCGCTCGTGACCGGCGGCTCGCGGGGTCTCGGCCTGCAGATGGCCGAGGCGCTCGGCGAAATGGGATGCCGGCTCGCGCTGTCGGCGCGCAAGGCGGATGAACTGGAGGAGGCGCGCACCCGCCTCGAAGGCTTCGGCTATGAAGTGCAGACCGTCG
>DATLGF010000279.1:0-6467 GCA_035540575.1 Noviherbaspirillum sp. | reverse complement strand
CCGATGCTGGCCACGGTGAACAGCCGTTGCTGGTTCGCGTCGAGCATCAGCAGCATCGCATGACGGATGCCGAACTGGCGGTCCAGATGAGAGAGCGTGTCGGCCAGCAGCGTCTCGAGATCGGCGGCATGCGCAACATGCATGCTCCAGGCGCGCAGCGCGGCGAGCAGGTTGCAGCGCGGCGGCTTGGCCGGGAGCGTCGCGCCTTCCACGGCTTCAATGCCGAGCACGCGGAACACGTCGGCGCCGAGCAGGCGGAACACGCCGCTCATGCCCGTTTGCGACGCGATGCCGGCCAGCTTGGCCTTCATGCTTTCGAACAGCGGTCCCGACGTCTCCGTATGCAGATAGTGCAGCGTCAGCCGGTACTGCTGCACGGTGCCGGGATGGATCACGGTCAGCATCGCGCGCGGGTTGACCATGATGTTCTTGTGCGTCTTGTTGAAGAACTGGTAGGACAGCGCCACATGCGCGTCGTCGATGAACTGCACCTGCGACGAATAGGCAACGTTCGGCATGCCGTTGTCCGCGGCCGTGGCGATGATCGCAGGCAGCGCGCCTTCGAAGCACTCGCGGATCGCGTTGAGGGTGACTGTCATCGGGCGCTCAGTAGAGTCGTTCGCCGGCCTTCGGGCCGGGAGTCTGCAGATACACCTCGCTCGGCGAGAAGCGCAGGCCGACGATATCTGCCGGCGGATGGGAGAGGATGGTATGGGCCAGCAGCGGATCGTATCCGCACGCCCGCAGCTCCTCGCCGAACGCGTGCCGGTAGCGCGCGACCCGATCGAGGTCCTCCGGTTCGGGAAGCACGACAAGCGCGTCGCGACCCTTGATCTGCAAGGTCCTGTGCGTACTTGGCTGGCTGAATACCACGGCGATTGCTCCGTTGTCGCGTACCGCGCGCACTACCGCGGCGCCCTGCCGGGAGGACAGGAATACCGTCAGCGCGGTCCGGTCCGGCGTGACGTTGCAGCCGCAGCAGCGCGCGGTGACGGGAATGCGGTCGGCCCCGTATGCGCCGGCGTTGATCGAGCATCCCAGCGCGAGGAAGGCTGCGGAGTCGGCGTCGAGTACAGCGGACTGGTTCATGACGGGGCACGGAAGCTGCGGGCATGCAAATCATACCCGCCCCGCCACCCCCGGTGAAGCTCAGCGCCTGCGGCTTCCCAGATTGAGGAACAGGTTGGCGGCGAACACCAGGACGCCGGCCGCCGCCAGCACCTCGGAAACGATGAGGGCCGGCACGACGAAGGTATGGCCGAACAGAATCAGGCTGAGCGATACGCCCATCACCGGCAGCGATATGTTGGCCAGCCAGAAATGGATGCGCGCCAGCACGCTTCGTCCGGCCTCTTCGTACACGCTGTAGGTCAGGCCGGCGAGCGCCATCGTCGCCCAGCCGAGCAGGTTCAGGTGGGCGTGCACCGGACGCAGCCGGAAGTCCTGGCTGGCGCCCATCATGATGCCGATGGCCACGCCGATGATCAGGTACAGGACCGCGAGCTTGAGCCAGATCGCGCCGGCGTCCGAGAAGCGGGTGGAGAGTGCGGGTTGCATGGGATGGTTCCTTTCTTGAGGTGTGAGGGTTCAGGCGGTTGAGGCTACGCAGGTTCCGCATGCGCGCGCACGAGCTCATGCACGGCGCGCACGACGCGGTCGGCTTGCGGTGTGAAGGCCTGCTCCAGCGCCCAGCTCGAGGGCGCGGGCGCATCCGGGCCGGTCAGCCGCATGACCGGGGCCTTGAGGCTGGGAAACGCCTGCTCGGCGATCAGGGCCGCGACTTCCGCGCCCACTCCGCACATGCGGCTGGCTTCGTGAACAACGATTACCCGGCCAGTCTTGCGCGCGGAGCGCAGGATGGTCTCCTCGTCCAGCGGTTTCAGCGAGCGCAGATCGATGACTTCGGCCTCGATGCCGTCGGCCGCCAGCTGCGCGGCCGCATCCAGGCAGGTGCCGACCGTCTTCGCGTAGGAGACGATGGTCAGGTCGCGGCCGGCGCGCGCGATGGCGGCCTTGCCAAGCGGGATCACCCTTTCGTCGTCCGGGACCTCGCCCTCGACCGGCGTCAGCGCCATGTCGACGAAGAACAGCACCGGATTGTCATCGCGGATGGCGGCCTTGAGCAGTCCCTTGAAGTCGGCCGCGTTCGAAGGCATCACCACTTTCAGCCCGGGGCTGTGCACGAACCAGGCTTCCAGATTGTGGTTGTGCTGCGCGCCGACGGTCCAGCCGCTGCCGGTCATCGCGATCACCACCATCGGAAACGAGAACTGGCCGCCCGAGATGTAGCGCAGCTTGCCGGCGCTGTTGACGATCTCGTCCATCGCATAGCAGAGAAAGGGCGCGAACAGCAGGTCGATCACCGGGCGCAGGCCTGTCGCGGCTGCGCCGGCCGCGGTGCCGGCGATGATGCCCTCCGCCAGCGGCGTGTTGCGCACCCGCGCCGCGCCGAACTCTTCCAGCAGATCGGTGCGCTTGGTCGCGACACCCTCGCCGAACATCAGGACGCGCGGGTCGCGCCGCATCTCTTCGGCCAGCGCGCGGCCGATCGCTTCATTGACAGTCATGCGTGACATGTTGGTCTCCGGGAAAGGATCATGCGTAGATCTCGGTAGTCAGCTCGCGCGGATCGGGAAACGGCGAACTGCGGGCAAAGCGCAGCGCCTCGTCGATGCGCGCACGCACGCGCATCAGCATCCGTTCGCTCTCCTCCTCGCCAAGCAGGCCTTCGCCGGCCAGGCGCTGCCGCATCAGCGCAATCGGGTCCCGTGCGAGCCAGGCCTGCAGCTCGTGCCCGTCGACGTAGGCCTGGTCATCCGGCTCGAAGTGGCCGCGTTGGCGATAGGTGTTCAGTTCCAGGAAATACGGGCCGCCGGCGGTGCGCATGCGCGTGCGCGCACGCAGTGCGGCGGCCAGGACGGCCTCCACGTCGTTGCCGTCGACCGTCTCGCACGGCATGCCGTAGCCGTTCGCCCAGTTTGCGATCTGCTCGGCCAGCATCGTTTCCTTGCGATGCACGAAGGCCTGCCACTGGTTGTTTTCGCAAACATAGAGAATCGGCAGTTTCCACACCGCGGCGAGGTTGAGCGACTCGTGAAAACGCCCCTCGCAGGCGGCGCCGTCGCCGAAGAAGCACACGGCGATCGCATCCTCGCCTTGCATGGCCAACGACAGCCCCACGCCGGGCGCCAGCGACAGTTCGCCGCCCACGATGGTCGAGGTCAGCAGCACGCCGAGTTCCTTGACCGAGATGTGCAGCGAGCCGCTCTTGCCCTTGCAGTAGCCGGTGCTGCGTCCCAGCACTTCAGCCATCATGCGACCGGGGTCGGCGCCGCGCGCGAGCAGGTGTCCGGCGCTGCGATGGTTGGTGAGGATGCGATCGGACGCTTCGAGCGCCTGGACCACGCCGACCGCGCAGGCTTCCTGGCCTACCGAGGTGCAGGTGCCGCCGACGCCTTCGCTGGCGTGCAATGTGGCGAGCGTTTCTTCATGGGTGCGGATCAGCAGCATGGTTTCCAGCATGCGCGTGCGCTGGCAGGGGGGAGTCGGCGGATGCATGATCTTCCTTCGTCGTCGAGAGAGTTGCGCGAGGCGACGAAGTCTAAGCCGGGAGCGGGGAGCGCGGAGCAGGCCGGCGGGTGCTTAGCGTTTTTTTAAGATCAATTGAATAAAGTTTTAGTAACCGGCGAGCGTCGCGCAAACCTTGATGCGATGATGAGGAAATTTTTGTTGCTCCATGTTAAGGTGCCTCGTTCTTCCCGCACCTGACGCCATGCAAGAGCTCGCCCTCCTGGAGCCGGACAATCCGAGTGAAGCGCTGTTTCAGCGCCTGTTCCGCAAGCACAGTTCGATCATGCTGCTGATCGACCCGTCCAACGGGCGAATCAAGGATGCCAATCGCGCGGCCGCCGACTTCTACGGGTACGCCGAGGATGTGCTGCGCACGATGCGAGTGAGCCAGATCAACGTGCTGCCCGATGAGGAGATCCGGCAGGAGATGCAGCGTGCGATGCAGGAGCAGCGCAACTACTTCATCTTCCGCCACCGGCTCTCCAGCGGGGAGCTGCGTACCGTCGAGGTTCATTCCTCCGCCATCGAGGCCCGAGGGACGACCCTGTTGTTTTCGATCGTGTTTGACATCACCGAGCGCAAGCGCGCCGAGGAGCAGCTGCGCCTGGCCTCACTGGTGTACCGCAACAGCAGCGAGGCGATGTCCGTGGTCGACGCCAACGGCATGATCATGACCGTCAATCCCGCGTTCACCGAGATCACCGGCTACAGCGCCGAAGAAGCGATCGGCCGCCACATGAGCCTGATCGATTCGCCGCGCGCCACCCGCAAGATCTACCGGGCGATGCGGCGCACGCTGGACGAAAACGGACGCTGGACCGGCGAGCTGTGGGGCAGGCGCAGGAACGGCCAGGAATTCCTGCGCTGGTTGTCGATCAGCACGATCTACAACGACGACGGCAGCGTGCAGAGCCGCGTCGGGCTGTTCTCCGACATCACGCGCCGGCGCGAGGCCGACGAGATGATCTGGCGTCAGGCCAATTTCGATGCGCTGACCGACCTGCCGAACCGAAGCATGTTCCGCGATCGCCTCGAGCAGGCAATCAAGAAGGCGCATCGCGCCGACCAGCAGGTCGCGCTGCTGTTCCTCGACCTGGACTCGTTCAAGGAGATCAACGACACCCTTGGCCACGCGGTCGGCGATCGCGTGCTGCAGGCGGTCGCCCAGCGCCTGCAGCGCTGCGTGCGCGACTCCGATACCGTCGCCCGTCTGGGCGGCGACGAATTCACCGTCATCATCGGCGAGCTCGCCGAGAAGAACAGCATCGAGCGCGTTGCGCAGCAGATCCTGCACGTGCTGTCGGACCCGTTCCATATCGGCGGCGAGCAGTTGTACGCATCGGCGAGCATCGGAATCACGTTCTATCCGGACGACGGCACCCGCGTCGACGAACTGCTCAAGCACGCGGACCAGGCGATGTATGCGGCCAAGGCGCAGGGGCGCAACTGCTACAGCTACTTCACCCGTGCGATGCAGGAAGCCGCGCTGACGCGCAAGCGTCTGGTCACCGATCTGCGCCGTGCGCTGGCCGAAGGCGAGTTCTGCCTGCATTACCAGCCTATCGTCGACCTCGCCACCGGCGCGGTCCACAAGGCCGAGGCGCTGGTGCGCTGGAACCATCCGGCACGCGGGTTGGTGAGTCCGTCGGAATTCATCGCCGTCGCGGAAGAGACCGGCATCATCGGCGAAATCGGCGACTGGGTGTTTCGTGAAGCGGTGCGGCAAGCCTGCGTCTGGCGCGCCGGCATCGATCCCGATTTTCAGATCAGCATCAATGTTTCGCCCGCACAGTTTCTCCACGGTGGGCGCGACAGCGGCTGGATCCGACGGCTCGAGGAGATCGGCCTGCCCGGCGCCGGCGTCGTGCTGGAGATCACCGAGGGCCTGCTGATGGACGGCCGCCCGGAAACGATCGCGACCCTGCTGCACCTGCGCGGGTACGGCATCCAGATTGCGCTCGATGATTTCGGAACCGGCTACTCATCGCTGGCCTATCTGAAGAAATTCCGCATCGACTTCATCAAGATCGACCAATCCTTCGTGCGCAACCTCGCGCCCGGTTCGGACGATCTCGCGCTGTGCGAGGCGATGATCGTGATGGCCCACAAGCTTGGCATACGGCTCGTTGCGGAAGGCGTGGAAACCGAGGCGCAGCGCGGGCTGCTGGCAGCCAACGGCTGCGACCACGGCCAGGGATACCTGTTTGCGCGCCCGTTGCCGGCGGCGGCCTTCGAGGAATGGATGCGGCGCGGGAAGGCGCCGCGACCGGCAACCGCGCCGATTACCTGAGGGGTAATCGACCCGCCGCACCGGACGAACGACACTGGCTCCGAGCCGGCCCGACGGGCCGATTTCAAACCTCAACAGGAGTCTGCCATGTCCGCCACCACTGCTTCCAATTTCCTGCGCAAGGTCCTGCTCGCCGACGGTGTCGGCGCCGCAGCGGGCGCCGTCGCCCTCGTCGCGCTGAGCGCCCCGCTGTCGGCGTTGCTCGGGCTTCCGCAGCTGCTGCTCACCATTGCCGGCGTACTGCTCGGCCTGATCGCGGCCGGCGTCTTGTGGCTCGCCAGCCGCGAACGGATGCCGCGCGCCGGGGTCTGGGCGGTGATCGCCGTCAATGTCGTCTGGGTGCTCGACAGCCTGTTGCTGCTGGTGTCGGGCTATGTGAATCCGACCGCCTTCGGCCAGGCATTCATCGTTGCCCAGGCCGCGGTGGTGGCGGTCTTCGCCGAGCTTGAGTACATCGGCCTGCGCCGCCCGCAGGCCGTCACGGCCTAGCCCGGCCGGCCGCGGAAAGCCCGCCGGCCGAGCCGTGTGCGCACCTGGCGCCACAGGAATCCGGCCACCGCGAGAAAGATCATTTTGCGCATCACACACCTCCGTCGAGAAGATCCAT
>DATLGF010000278.1:0-5760 GCA_035540575.1 Noviherbaspirillum sp. | reverse complement strand
GACCCCTACACCAGCCACGGCCAGGACGGCGTCATCAACCACGACGGCTATGTGCTCAACGATGAAACCACCTCCATCCTCGTGCGCCAGGCGATCCTGCAGGCGGAGGCCGGCGTGGACATCGTCGCACCTTCGGACATGATGGACGGCCGCGTCGGCGCGATCCGTGCCGGTCTCGAAGCTCGCCACATGGTCCACACCCGCATCATGGCCTATTCGGCCAAGTATGCGTCCGCGTATTACGGCCCCTTCCGCGACGCCGTCGGCTCTGCCGCGAATCTGGGCAAGGGCGATAAGTCGACCTACCAGATGGACCCGGCCAACGGCGACGAGGCGCTGCGGGAAGTTGCGCTCGATCTGGCCGAGGGCGCCGACATGGTGATGGTCAAGCCTGGGATGCCGTACCTGGACGTGGTGCGCCGGGTCAAGGAGGAGTTCAGGGTACCGACTTTCGCCTACCAGGTCAGCGGCGAGTACGCGATGATCAAGGCCGCCGCCCAGAATGGCTGGGTGGACCACGACAAGGTGATGATGGAATCGATGCTCTGCTTCAAGCGCGCCGGTGCAGACGGCGTGCTCACTTACTTCGCCCGCGATGTCGCGCGCCGGCTGAAACAGAGCTAGGCGGGGCATGGAAGTGTTTCACCTGACGGGTAGTAGCGTCGCGCTGCTGTCCGAAGCCGATGCGTCGATTCCGGCCAACGGCGGCTTTCTCTGGATCGATGCAACGCGCGAAGAAGTTGCGGCCGATACCCCGGCCTGGCGGACGACGGTCGAGAGGCTGACCGGCGTGCGCCTGTATGAACCCCATCTTCAGGACATCCTCAACGCGGCCCACCCTTCGTATTTCGACCCGACGCATGCCTACGCGATGCTGGTGTTCCGCAAGCTCGCCATCGACGAGTCGGCCGCGGCGGAGCCCGACACGCCGCACAGGAAGCGACGTATTCCACCCGCGCTGACACGGCTGTCGACCAAGCCGGTGACCTTCATGCTGATGGACCGCGCGCTGGTCACGGTGAGGCCGGCGCACAGCAGGACGCTCGCCGCCTTCCGCACTCGCCTGCTCGAGCACAAGCCGCGGCCGGAAAACGGGCTGTACGGAATGCGCCTGCCGGCGTCGCCGCCCGAACTGGCGCTGCGCCTGCTCAATGCGCTGGTCGATCAGTACCTGGCCCTGCGCGATCCGCTGACCGGTCAGATCGAACGCTGGCAGCGCGCGCTGCTGAGTCCGCGCAGCCGGTTCAATAACTGGAGCGCCTTGCTCGATGCCCGCCTGGAACTGCGCAAGCTGGACCAGCTCTGCGAAGGCCAGCGTGACGCGGTCCAGGCGCTGCGGGACTATCTGATGGACGAAGGAAACGGCCCCGAGGATGCGCGCTCGCGCGATCTGCTGCGCGTGCGAGCGAACGACGTGATGGAACATATCACCCGGGTGCTTACGCATACCCAGCGCCTCGAGGCCGGCATCGAATCGGCCGTGCAGATCCACTTCTCGGCGATGGCGCATCGCACCAGCGAAGTCATGCGGATCCTGACCGTCATCACGGCGATCTTCATGCCGCTGACCCTGATCACCGGCGTGTTCGGCATGAACTTCGAGGCCCTGCCGCTTTTGGACCATCCGGCCGGATTCTGGATCTCGCTTGGGATGATGGCGGCAACCGTAGCGGTGCTGCTCGCGCTGTTCTGGCGCAAACGCTACCTGGAAGACCAGGTCGTCGATCACGAGCGCTGAAGATCCTTCAACAGCGCTAAAAGCCCTTCACCAGCTCGAGCGTTTCGCCGAAGCGCCGCGCATCCTGGAAGCCGATGACGCGGCCGCCCGGAATTTCGCGGCCTTGGCCGTCGAAAAAGATGATGCCCGGCGGGCCGAACAGGCGGAATCGGCGCAGCAGCGCCTTGTCGTCCTCGTTATTTGCGGTGACGTCGGCCTGCAGCAGCACCATGTCGGCGAATTCTGCCTTGATGCGCGGATCGCTGAAGGTCAGCTTTTCCATTTCGATGCATGACACGCACCAGTCGGCGTAGAAATCCAGCATCACGGTGCGGCCGTCGGCGCGCGCGAGGACAGCGTCGAGTTCGGCCACCGAGCGCACGCGCTGGAACTCGGTCTTGTGGGCACTTCCGCCAAGATGCGCGAGCGGAGCGAGCGCATCGCGGCCGCCTGTGGCCAGCCCTGCCACCTGCACCAGGCCCAGACCCAGAAGCAACAGCGCCGCAAGCTTGGAGAACCAGCCGAATCTGCCGCGCAGCAGGAAGATGCCGTAACCGATGGCCAGCGCCGCCCAGCCTGCCATCGTGAACCACGCAGGCACCACGGGGGCGAGAATCCAGACGGCCAGCGCCAGCATCAGCACGCCGAACAGGATGCGAACGGCGGTCATCCAGGCGCCGGCGCGCGGCAGCAGTGCGCCGGCCGACACACCGACGAGCAGGAGCGGCACGCTCATGCCGGCCGCCATTGCGAACAGCGCCGATCCACCGATCATCACGTCGCGTGTCTGGCTGATGTACATCAGCGCGCCGGCCAATGGCGCCGCCACGCACGGACCGACGATCAGGGCCGAGATCGCACCCATGCCAAACACGCCAGCCAACTTGCCGGCCGGCTGGCGGTCGGAGACGCGCATCAACTTTGCCTGCAGCGCCGCCGGCACCTGCAATTGGTAGACGCCGAACATCGACAGCGACAACAGCACCATCAGCAAGGCGAACACGCCCAGGGCCAATGGTGTTTGCAGCGACGCGGCCAGCCCCTCCCCGGCCAGGCCGGCGGCGACGCCAAGGCCGGTGTATACCAGCGCCATGCCGAGGGAATAGGAGGCGGCCAAGGCGAGTCCCCGACCCCGGCTTACGTGGCGCCCTTCCCCGATGATGATCGAGGACAGGATAGGCACCATCGGCAGCACGCAGGGCGTAAACGCAAGACCGAGGCCGAGCAGAAGGAACAGCGGAACGATGACCATCAGCTGGCCGCTGGCGAGCGAGGCTTCGATACGGCCCATTTCCGCCTGGGGCGCGATAGCCGGGCTCATGCCGGGAACCGATTGCAGCAGCGGCGGCTGAGACGTGCCGAGCAGCGCCGCCAGCGTGCCGCCGCCCCCGGTCGGAGACAGGCGGACCTTGGAGTCCATAGGCGAGTAGCACAGGCCCTTGTCCGAACAGCCCTGGCTGGTCACGTGCAGCGTGAATGGTCCGGCGGCCTCCACCGGGACGCGTATCGAGAGCGTGCCGCGGTGGGTTTCAACGTCCTTTTGAAAAGTCTCGTCGAACTTTATCTTGCCTTCCGGGATGATCGCTTCGCCGAGACGGGCCCCGTCCGCCTTGAACGCGAAGCGCTCGCGGTACATGTAGTAGCCGTCGGCGATCCGGAACACGATTTCCGCGGTCTGGGGGTCGGCCATGCGCGCCGAGAAGCGGAACGCCTTCTCAGGCTCGAGAAAATCCTCGGCCTTCGCGCTCATGGGCCACAGCAGAGCGAGCCCGAGCAGGAACAGGACAGGAATCCTCGCCCATTCGTTCATGTCCCGCGCGCGTTCCGCCAAGTTATATGTCGACATTCTTTTTCGTTTCCTGCATGACCCATTCCAGATAAGCCGGCAGGCCGGCCTGGATAGGAATGGCAATAATCTCCGGGACCTCGTACGGATGGAGTGCCTTGATCGCCGCCTCGAGCTCTGCGTAGCGGCTTGCCGCGGTCTTTACCAGCAAGGTATGCTCGCCGGCTTCCTCAATGGCATCTTGCCAACGGTAAACAGACCTGATTTTCGGCAATAGGTTCACGCAGGCTGCGAGCCGCTGTTCGACCACGCTGCGGGCAATGGTCTCCCCGATGGCTTCATCGGGGACATTCGTGATGACAAGAAGAGCGTTATCCATGCGCGTCATTTTAATAGGCGGCGCCGGGTGACAATGGTCGCCATGTAGAAGGCCGCCGCGCAATAGGCGACCAATACCGCGAGATCGGCCCACGGGTCGGCCGGCCAGCCGCCGAGTAGCAGCGGGCGCACGAGGTTGACGGCTGCCCCGAGCGGCATGATATGGGCGAGTGACTGCAGCCAATCCGGCAGCTGCGCGGTCGGGTAGTAAATCCCGGATACGAAGATCATCGGGGTAAGCAGCAGGGTGAAGTAGTAGGTGAAGAAATCGTAACTGCGCGCCAGGGCATTCATGATGAGGCCCAGTGAGGCGAAGGTCATCCCGATCAGGAACAGGATCGGGAGCACCAGCACGGCCTGCGGATGATGGCCGATACCGAGCGCGAGGATCACGCCCAGGATCGCCACGCCGGAGACAATCGCCTTGGTGGCCGCCCACAGCATCTCGGCAAGCACCACGTCATCCAGTCCGAGCGGCGCGTTCAGCAATGCTTCCCAGGTTTTCTGCACGTGCATGCGCGAGAACGCCGAATACAGCGATTCGAACGAGGCGGCCATCATCACCGACATGCAGATCGCGCCGGACGCAAGGTACTCGATATAGGGCACGCCGTCGATCTGCTGCAGCAGGCTGCCGAGCCCGTAGCCGAATGCGATCAGCGTAATCAAGGGTTCCGCGATGTTGCCGAGCAGGCTGGGCCCGGCCAGCTTGCGCCAGACAAGGAAATTGCGGCGCCAGATCGGCACGAAGCGCAGCGAGAAGGCTGGAGGGGCGTACAGGCGGGCCATGGTTTCAGTCGCGCATCTCGCGGCCGGTGAGTTTCAGGAACAGATCTTCAAGGTTCGCCGGCCGATGCAGGTAGCGTACGCCGGGCACATTGCTCAACGTCGCCAGCAGCGGCTGCGCATCATCGACGTAGCAGAAGACGGTCTCGCCGCTCACTTCCATCCGCGCAGCAGCCGCACGTCCCACGCTCTCCCCCCAGACCAGCGCATTGTCGCCATACACTTCGATCACTTCCGCTTCGATGTGCTGAGCAATCAGGTCGCGCGGATTTCCCTCGGCAATCAGGCGGCCGTGATCGATCACCGCCAGGCGGTCGCACAGGCGCTCGGCCTCGTCCATGAAGTGTGTCGTCAGCACGATCGTCTTGCCTTCGGCGAGCAAAGTCTTCAGACGGTCCCAGATCATGTGCCGGGCCTGCGGATCGAGGCCGGTGGTCGGCTCGTCCATGAATATGATATCCGGGTCGTTCACGAGCGCCCGCGCCAGCGTCAGGCGCCGCTTCATGCCCCCGGAAAGCTCGGAAATGCGCGCGTCCTTCTTCGCGGCGAGGTTCGCAAACTCGAGCAACTTGGGAATGCGTGCTTCGATCGTTGCATCCTCCATCCCGAAGTAGCGTCCGAAGACCAGCAGGTTCTCGGCGACGGTGAAGTCCGGATCGAGATTGTCTCCCTGAGGTACGACGCCCACGCGCATGCGCGCGGCCCGGGCTTCGGCGGGAATCGGCCGGCCTACAAGCCGGATCTCGCCGCCGTCAGGTTCCGTGAGCCCGAGGCACAGGCGCAGCGTCGTGGTCTTGCCTGCTCCGTTCGGGCCGAGCAAGCCATAGCATTCGCCGCGCCGTAAATTGAACGACACACCGTCCACCACGGTCATGCGCGCGTCGCCATTTCCATAGGATTTGCGCAGGTTCGAAACGGCGAGAATAGCGTGCTCGGTCATGCGAGGCGGGACTGGAGAAAAGCTCATCTTGCCATATCGGAGGGTCCGGTTCATCGAGCCGCTCAAGCAAAAAAGCCAGGCGGAGCCTGGCTTTTCATGCACGGGGGACAGGTAGCTTATTCGGCTGCCGGCACTTCCGCCTCATCGCTGATC
>DATLGF010000277.1:0-5241 GCA_035540575.1 Noviherbaspirillum sp. | reverse complement strand
CAGAAATTCATCATCTGCGCGGAACTGCCCGGCGTGTCGCTGGACGATGTCAATGTCGAGATCAAGCACGACCGGCTGACCATCGAAGGCGATCGCCGGCCCGAGCCGCAGCACGAGCCCGACGAGCAACGCAGAAGCGAGCGCAGCTACGGGCATTTCTACCGGGTCGTCGCGCTGCCGCCCGGCGCCCAGCCGGAGGGCGCATCGGCCTCGATGCAGGATGGCCTGCTTGAAATCACGGTGCCGCTTTCGGCTCACCCCTATCAGACCCGGCGCATCGATGTGCGCCCCAAACAGGAAAGGAACGCATGAGTGCCGAAGTGATCGGTTGGGCCAGCGCCTTCATCCTCGTCCTGACCATCTCCCGGCAGGTTTATACGCAGTACCGCACACGCAGCATCGCAGGTGTCTCGAAGTGGCTGTTCATCGGCCAGCTGTCGGCATCGGTCGGCTTCACGATCTACAGCTGGCTGCTGAATAACTGGGTGTTCGTGGTCGTCAATTTCTCGCTGTTCCTGACCGCCGTCGTTGGCCAGTTCATCTACCTGCGCAACAAGCGGCATGCGCAGCGCGAGGGCAAGGGCGGTCTGCAGGCGGGAGAGAACGCGACATGAACGCAGGCTGACAACAATGGGAGGAAGACGTGTACACGCTGGGAATCAATGCCGCCTACCACGACTGCGCCGCCTGCCTGGTCGAGAACGGCCAGGTGGTGGCGGCTGCCGAAGAAGAACGCTTCACGCGCATCAAGCACGGCAAGCGTCCGGTGCCGTTCTCGACCTGGCAGCTGCCGTATCACGCGATCGATTACTGCCTGGGGGAGGCGGGCATCGCGCTTGCCGACGTCGATCACGTCGCCTATTCCTACCAGCCCTCGCTGCTGCTGGGCGAGCACGACGGCAAGGCTTCCATCACGCTGCCGCTGGAGCCCTCGGCACACAACGGCGGCGAGTGGATGTCGCCTTGGGATCCGCTGTTCCTGTCTTCCATCGTGAATGCGCCGCGCCAGCTCGCTTCGGGCGCTCCGCATCATCTGCGTAAGCGTTTTGCCGGGGTGCGCCATGACGGTCCGTTCCGCTGGCATTTTGTCGAGCATCACCTGGCCCACGAGGCCAGTGCGTTTCTCGCCGCGCCGTTCGAGGAGTGCGCGGTACTGACGATGGACGGACGCGGCGAGCGCGCCACCACCAGCTACGGGCTGTTCCGCGACCGGCGCTACAAGCGCCTCAAGCAGGTCAATCTTCCGCACTCGCTCGGCTTGCTCTATGAAGCGCTCACCACGCACCTGGGCTTCCTGCATTCGTCCGACGAGTACAAGGTGATGGCGCTGGCCTCCTACGGCAAGCCGGTTTTCGCCGAGCAGTTCCGCGAGATCCTGAAGTACCGCGGCGACGGTGAATACACGGTCAGGCCCATGGACGCGCGCGACTGGGAAGAGCGGTTCGGCCCGGCGCGCGAGCGCGGCGCCGCGTTCACCGAGCATCACATGAACGTCGCTTCGTCGCTGCAGATCGTGCTGGAGGAGACGGTGCTGCAGATGGCCGACTGGCTGCATGCGCAAACCGGCGCCGACACGCTGTGCATGGCGGGCGGCGTGGCGCTCAACTGCGTGATGAACGCGCGGGTGCGCGACCGCGGGCCGTTCCGTAATGTATGGGTGCAGCCGGCGGCCGGCGATGCCGGCACCGCGCTCGGTGCGGCACTGTGGATCGATGCACAGGCGCGCGGGCCGGGTCAGTCGCGCTGGACCATGGAACACGCTTTCCTCGGCCCGGCATTTTCCGACGATGAGATCGAAGGCGTGCTGCGCCAGGCGAAGCTGCACTACCGGCGCGCAGGGGATCTGTCGACCGAGGTGGTGGATCTGCTCGTGCGCAACAAGATCATCGGCTGGTTCCAGGGACGCATGGAGTTCGGCCCGCGCGCGCTCGGCGCGCGATCCATCCTCGCCTCGCCGCTCGATGCCTCGATGCAGCAGCGCCTGAACACGATCAAGGACCGCGAGGACTTCCGGCCGGTCGCGCCGGTGGTGCTGGAGGACAAGGCGGCCGAGTGGTTCGTCGATGGCGCGGTCTCGCCTTTCATGACCTTCGTGTATGACGTGCGCAGCGACAAGGCAGACCGTATTCCGGCGGTGCGCCATGTCGACGGGACGGCACGCATCCAGACCATACGCCGCGACCAGAATCCGGCCTACCACGATCTGCTGCAGGCGTTCGCCGCGCGCACCGGCGTGCCGGTACTGATCAACACCTCGTTCAACACGCGCGGCGAACCGGTGGTGTGCACGCCACGCGATGCGCTCGAATCCTTCTACACCACGCCCCTGGACGCGCTGGCGATCGGCCCATTCATCATCGAGAAAGAGCAGGGCGCCGCATGAGAGCTGCCGCTGCGCGCATCCTGGTGACCGGCGGTGCCGGTTTTCTCGGATCGCATCTGTGCGAGGCGCTACTCGCGCGCGGCGCCGCAGTGGTGTGTGTCGACAATTTTCATACCGGACGGCGCGACAACGTCGCGCACCTGCTTGCGCATCCCCGGTTCGAACTGATCGAACACGACATCTGCGAACCGCTCCAGCTCGAAGTGGATGCCATCTACAACCTGGCCTGCCCCGCCTCCCCGCCGCACTATCAGAAGGACCCGGTCTACACCACCCGCACCTGCGTGCTGGGCGCGCTCAACATGCTGGAGCTGGCGCGGCGGCACGGCGTGCCGATCCTGCAGGCCTCGACCAGCGAAGTCTACGGCGATCCGGCGGTGCATCCGCAGCCGGAGTCCTATTGGGGTCATGTCAATCCGGTCGGTGTGCGCTCCTGTTACGACGAGGGCAAGCGCTGTGCGGAGAGCCTGTTCATGGACTACCGCCGGCGTCATGCAGTGCCGGTAAAGATTGCACGTATCTTCAACACCTACGGCCCGCGCATGGATCCGGAAGACGGGCGCGTGGTGTCGAACTTCATCGTCCAGGCACTTGCCGGCGCGCCGCTCACGATCTACGGCGACGGACTGCAGACGCGTTCGTTCTGTCACGTGGACGATCTGATCGAAGGTCTGATGCGGCTGATGGCTGCCCCGTCAACCTTCTGCGGACCGGTCAATCTCGGCAATCCCGCTGAAACGACGATGCGTGAACTGGCCGCGCGCGTGCTCGCGTTGACCGGGTCTTCCTCGACTCTCGTCCATCGCGATCTGCCGGCCGACGATCCGGCGCGGCGCTGTCCCGACATCGGTCTTGCGCGCCGGGTGCTCGACTGGTCGCCGCGCGTCGAGCTGGACGACGGGCTTGCAGGCACGATCTCCTGGTTCAGAAAGCGCGTGTGCCCCGGTCAGGAACGCCGCTTGCATGTCGCCAGTCGTTGACTACGAGGTGTCGCCATGGAACCAGAGCGCAACAAGCCACCGAAGCCTTCCAGGAGGATCCGCCGACGCCGGATCTCGATGGTGCTGGTGGCCGCGGTGCTGGCCGTCTCGTCCTGCGGGCGGCATGACGAAGGGCCGCTGCCGCCGCACTCTCCGCCGCGCCCGACCACCTTGTACGGCGGAGAACTCACTCATGCCCACTTTCACCTTCCTGCCAGGCCGAGCCCGCCGCTGCGCGGGATGATGTAACGGCATGTAACGGCGCTGGCATGGACCTTGCGATCCATGGCGACCGGCCGTCAAGGTGCGGCCTCGTGGCATGAAGCGCTGAGTCGGTCGACCCCACGCGCGCTGTCCGGGGATGACCGGCGAGCGCTGTAATGGCGCGGTCCGATGGAGAGGAAGGAAGATGGAGTCAATGATACGAAGGGAAGGGGTGAGAATCGAATCGGAGCATGGCGTATGGGAGGCCGCGCTGTGGATGCCGGCGGAGCCGGCCGGTGCCGTCGTGTTTGCGAGCGAGAACGGCAGCCATCGGCTGCGCCCTTCCGGCGACTATCTTCCCGGTGTCCTGCGCGAGGCGCGCCTTGCCACGCTCGTGTTCGACGCGGTCGCGCCAGCGGCGGCGGCGCGGCGCGCGGGCGGCGTGGAAGGTGAGGCGGTCGGGGCTTGCCTGCACGCAGCCTGCGAATGGCTGAGCCGCCACCCGGCGGCGGCCGACCTTCCGCTTGGTCTGGCGGGCGTCGGTCGGGGCGCGACGGCAGCCTTGCAGGTTGCATCCGAACGCGGCAGGACGGTGAGTGCTGTCGTGGCGCGCGGCAGTTGTGCGCAGCGCGGTGAACTGCCGGGAATTGCCGGCGTCGCCGCGCCGACGCTGCTGATCGCGGGAGGCCTGGACGATCCGGCGGTGGCCTGCAATCGCCGCGCCTACGCGGCCCTGCGCTGCAAGAAGCGCTTCGAAATCGTGCCAGGCGCCACGGCGGCGTTCGACGAGCCGGGCAGCCTGGAGGTGGTTGCGCGTCTGGCGCGCAACTGGTTCCTGCAGTACCTGTATCAGTACGCATAGGAAATGGTTGAGTGCAAGGGACACCGTTCAGTAAGGCGCAAATCTCCAGGCATGCTGCCCCCGAAGGCAGGAGGCCGGCTCGGCCGCAAGCAGTACGACAAGCAATTGAATGTGCGGGCCCAGCGCGTCCGCGAGGACGCCATGCCGACGTTGTTCGCTTGACTGAACGGCCCTTCCGACTGCAAAGCCACTTGCTGCAGGGTTTGCGCTAGCGTATCCGGCACCGGACTGCTGCGCGAACATGCCATGACGTGCTACGAAGCCCTAACAAAAAGCCGTGAGCGGCGTTGCGCCTCCTTGCCGTACTACACGTACTGTCTGCGTCGGCGCGCCTTGCCATCGGCATTTTGTCAGGGCTTCTAAGTGAAATCCACAAGCGCTATCGCAATTTGGAAAGATGACGGTTTCACTATAATCGGCCGGCAGGCGGCGCACGCTGTACGCGCCGCGTGCAACCCCTGATCCAGTCAGAAGATTTTCATCAAGGACCAACAATGAAGAACACCAAACTCATCGTCGCCCTGTTCGCAGCCGCCTTCGCCGCCGGCTGCGGCACAGTCGGCCAGCAAGGCGCGGCTCCGGCCGGCGCGCAACCCCAGGCCCAGGCTCCGGTAGTCGACGACGCCGTCGTCACCTCCCGTGTGCAGGCTGCGCTGGCCGCGGACCCGGAAGTCTCCCCGATCAAGATCAACGTGAGCACGAACGCCGGCCGCGTGACCCTGAAAGGCGAGATCAAGAGCATGGCGCTGCGCAAGCGCGTCGAGTCGATCGTGCGCGGTGTCGAAGGCGTGCGCTCGCTGGACAATCAGCTG
>DATLGF010000276.1:0-6050 GCA_035540575.1 Noviherbaspirillum sp. | reverse complement strand
CTTCCGGCCTGGGCACGCCGAACTCGCGGCGCCATTGTTCGCCGCTGCCGGAAATAGGATCCGCCACGCGTGCGGCCTGGTACAACATGGAATTCTCTTCCAAAAACTGGATGTACTCGGGATCGTCCTGGACGTTCACGGACGCAACGGCGGGCGTGGACGGCGTTGCGCCCCCGCTCACGTCCACATCACTCGAACTTCCGCCGCAACCGCTTAAGAACGCCAACGTCAACGAGGCAAGAATCGGATAAATTTTCTTCATGATTTTTTCCAAGATAAATTTGCCGGCATCGGTTGACTCCGGTGACTGGAACACCGGTACCAGCTTTAGGGAGGGAAGTGGAATAAGGGAAGCATCGGATCCGGGCGCGGTTTAACACCCCGCCATTGCATGCGAAAGCGAAGAATTGACTAGAAAAGGAGGAACAGCATGAGTAGTCGCCGCCGCTTGCACGGTGCCGTTAAGCCGGATCTCTGGTGCGTTCAAGCCGACCACAATCCGGACACTGCCGCATATGCTCAACTTTGCATTGAGAGGGTTGATGAGACAGCGCGTTATTAAAATCGTTCGGCTTTTGTTCAAGGACGACGTATGGTTGGCGCCGAAGTGGACCGCGATGCGGGTGCAGATGGGGCTGGATTACAACGCAGAATGCGTTGCAACTTCATGGAATAAAACTTGAGGTTCCAATAAAGGGCGATACTTGAAGGAGCATTCATTAAGGCTGCCCCCGCGGAGAAATGAATCATGCGACTTTTTCAGTGACGAGCGATGCGGGGTGGCAGATATTTGTGTGCAAGGCCGTCCTTGATCTTTCGCGCATCTCCTTTAACCGGTCAAGATTATGCGTCGCAGTGAAATGGACTGCGCCCACGCTGCCATCAGGAAGCCATCAGCGTCGGACACTAGCGCCTTTCCGGCGAGCAGTCGTGGGTGTTCGCCGGCGAGTTCCGTTCGCTGCGCGCAGCGACCGTTCCCCGCATGGCGGATGTGGCCGCTTGGCCATGGATTCTCTACCCGCGGCCGACCGCGCTGAGACAGGTGACGAACGACAGCTTCAGGTTCTGGCTTTTCATGCTGGCTAACATGCTTGTCGGCGCCCAACAGGCGTTCGCGCAGTATTACCGTTTCGCCGCCGCTGGCGAGCGCCGCCTTCAAGAGCCGTGCGGTGTCGTGGGTGATCGCGGGCAGCGTGGTCGCGGTGGTCGCGGGAACCAACAATATTGAGCGCGTGACCGAGGGAATCGGTATGGCTGGGCAGCGGCAAACGTCGCAGCAGTGCCATTCCTTTTGCTGACCTTGACTGCAATCGCTGGCTGCGGAACGTTCCGGCGGCGAGCCGTGCTCGTGGAGTAGGCCTGAACAAAGTCTCAATCGCCAGGCGTCTCGCGAACGAAATGCCGCTTGCGCTTTCGGAAATTCCGATTAATATAGAATTAATTGAATTAAACGACAGTTAGACGAAATGGCGCCAAGGCAGTACAACAGTGAAGTCCGCAGGCTTGCCGAGGCGCAGACCCTGCGCCGCATCGTCGCGGCGACCGTCGAGCTGCACAAGGAAAAAGGCGTGATGGCGTCGACGCACGCCGAGATCGCCGAGCGTGCCGGCGTTTCCGTTCCGACCGTCTACAAGCACTTCCCGACCCGGCACGACCTGCTACCTGCCTGCATGGTGTGCGTGGAGAAGGATGCGCCAGCCGTCGATCCCGCCACCATTTGCGCGGCGCCGGATCTGGATGGCCGGCTGACCCGGATGGTGGATGCGATCCATGCACGCTATCGCTATTTCCACCCGTGGTACCGGTGGGCGCCGGTCGATGCGCCGTATCTGCCCGAAGTCGCGGCTGCCGTGGAGGCGGCCAACGAGGAGCTGGAGCGCCTAGTGAGGGGCGTGCTCACCAAGGGATCGGGCATATCTCTTTCCAGGGACAAGATGGCCCTGGTCCTGGTGTTGCTCGATTATGCGACCTGGCTGCGCATGAGCGAGCTGCTCGTCAGGCCCAAGGCAGTGAGCAAGGCAGTGGTCCAGGCGCTGCGCCTGGTGATTTCAACCCGAGAAGAGAGCGAGTGACGAATCATGGCTGAAGCTGATACGCAGTCGGTTACCACCATCGACGAGATTGCCGATGGCATCTACCGCATTTTCACCCCGGTGCCGCCCGAGGTCATGCCAGGCGGGTTTTCGTTCAACCAGTACCTGATCGCCGACAGCAGGCCGATGCTGTATCACACCGGTCCGCGCAAGCTGTTTCCGCTGGTGTCCGCAGCGATCGAGCGCGTGCTGCCGGTAGCGTCTCTGGCGTACATCGGGTTTTCGCATGTCGAAGCGGACGAATGCGGTGCATTGAACGAGTTCCTCGAGGTGGCGCCTGATGCGGTGCCGGTATGCAGCACGGTGGCGGCGATGGTGTCTGTCGACGACATCGCGCTCCGTCCGGCCAAGGCGATGGCCGATGGCGAGGTGCTGGATCTTGGCCGCCATCGCGTGCTCTGGATCCATACGCCGCACCTGCCGCACGGGTGGGAATGCGCAATGGCGTATGAGGAATCGACACGCACGCTGCTGTGCGGCGATCTCTTTACCCAACCCGGTCACCAGCACGATCCGGTCACCGAGAACGACATCCTCGAGCCCAGCGAAGCGTTCCGCAGGCAGATGGACTACTTCGCCCACAGTCCCGATACGCGCGCGCAGCTGACGCGGCTTGCGGACCTGAAGCCGGCCACATTGGCCTGCATGCACGGAAGCGCGTGGCGCGGAGATGCCGCATCCCTGCTGCGCCAGCTTGCCGATCGCGTGAGTCCGTCGTGTGCTTCCTGACCGGCCGTCTCACCTGAACGGCCGGGAGGCGGGCTGTTTCGCCTGCAAGCCCGGCCAACATGCCGATGGCAAGGCGATCGGGACAGGTGGTTGCCTTGTTGCGCCTGCGACAGCGCATTGTTTCCCGGGATGGTCCGAAATGAAGATTTCCCGCCGGAAGGAGCCCGTGTGGCCTGGCTGATTACCAAATACCTGGTGACCGCAGGCGTTGTCGTGCTCGTGTCGGAGCTCGCCAAGCGCAGCGACAAGCTGGGCGCGCTGATTGCGGCGCTGCCCATGGTCACGGTGCTCGCGCTGATCTGGCTGCACATTGAACAGCAGCCGAGCGAAAAGCTGTCGAACCACGCGTGGTACACGTTCTGGTACGTGCTTCCGACGCTACCGATGTTCCTTGCCTTTCCTGCGTTGCTGCCGCGCGTCGGATTCTGGACTGCGCTTGCGCTGTGTGTCGTCCTCACGGCAGCCTGCTTCGGGCTGCTGGCCGTGCTGCTTCGGTATGTCGGCATCGATCTGGCGTGAATTGAGCAGCGGCAGGCCGCGTGCAGCCAGCGCCGTTTCGCGCTGAACCGCGCAGCTTCCCGTTTGTCGGAATGACATTCGTTCTCTGCAAGCAGCAGAGGCGCCGCGACGAATCTGCGGCGCGATCATGCATCCCGTCATGTGCCGACTGGCAAGGCAGTCGGATGACGGCCGGATACCGTGCAATGCGACGGAGGCCTGATGTTCATCAACGGCATCGGAACAGCCGTACCGGAACGGCGCTACACGAAGGCGCAGTGCTGGGATGCCTTCCTCGCCTCCGACTGGTTCACCCGGCTCGGCCCGCGCGCCCACGCCCTCGCGCGCGGCGTTCTGCTGCGTGACAACGGCATCGCGTCGCGCCATCTTGCTCTCGAATCCCTGGCCGAGGGATTCAGCATCGACCCGGATACGCTGCAGTCACGATATCTGCGCCATGCGCCGGCGCTGGCCGAAAGCGCCGCGGTTTCAGCCATCGAGCAATCCGGACTGCGCGTCGGACAGATCGATGCAGTGGTCGTCAGCAGTTGTACCGGCTATCTTTGCCCTGGCCTCTCGGGCTATGTCATCGAACGGCTCGGTCTGCGCAAGGACGTGCAGGCGTTCGACCTGGTCGGGCAGGGATGCGCGGCCGCGCTGCCCAATCTGAGGCTGGCGAGCGCGCTGCTGGACTCGGGCCAGTGCCGTCATGTGCTGTCCGTATGTGTCGAGGTGTGCAGCGCGGCGATGTACCTGGACGAGGATCCGGGCGTGCTGATCAGCGCCTGCCTGTTCGGCGATGGGGCCGGCGCGATGGTGCTGTCGCGCTGTCCGCAGGAGCATGTGCGCCGGGTGGAGTGGCTGCACGCCGCCTCGCTGATCGAGCCGGAACACCGCGAGCAGCTGATGTTCGAGCAGCGCGCAGGGCTGCTGCGCAACATCCTCTCGCGCGAGGTGCCGGCGCTGGCGGCCGTGCATGCGGAGCAGGTGCTGAACCAGGCGCTCGATCAGGCGCGCGCGGCACGCGGGGAAATCCGCGCCTGGATCATGCACCCGGGCGGAAGGGACGTGCTGCAGGCGCTGCAGCTGCAGTTGCACCTGCAGGCGGACGAACTCCGGTACAGCACCAGCGTGCTGCGCGACTATGGCAATCTCAGCAGCGCATCCGTGTACTTCGTGATGCAGGAAGCCTTGCAACAGGATGCGCCCTCGGGCAAGTGGTGGCTGTCCTCCTTCGGCGCCGGCTTCAGCTGCCATGGCGCGCTGCTCGAGGTCGGATGAGCGCGCCAACCATGCACGTCCGTCCCGCCTTCCCGCGCGTCGTCTCGGGCGAGTTGCTCGACGCGCTGGACGAAGCCGATCCGCGCGCGGTGCATGCTCGCAAAGACCTGATCCGCATCAACCGCATCATGGGCGCGGCGCGCATTCTGGCAACTGAGTTGGCGAAGGTGGAGGCGCCGCCGCATCGCATCGTCGAGCTCGGTGCGGGGGACGGAAACCTGATGCTGCAAGTCGCACGCCGCCTTGCGCCCCGGTGGAAGGGTGTACAGGTTGTGCTTCTGGATAGACAGAATCTGGTGAGCCCCGCCACAAAGCAGGGCTTTGCGCAGCTCGGGTGGGAGGTGCAGACCTTGCAGCGCGATGTCGAGGACTGGATCGCGGATGCCGAAGGCGAACGCTTCGACATCGCGCTCGCGAACCTGTTCATCCATCACTTCGATACGCGCGACGTGCGGCGGCTGTTGAGGGCGCTGAGCGAGCGTACCGGCGTGTTCGTCGCGAGCGAACCGAGGCGGACCCGCACGGCGCTGCTGGCGAGCCGCCTCGTCGGCCTGATCGGCGCCAATGACGTGACCCGCACCGATGCGGTGCTGAGCGTGAGGGCGGGGTTTCGCGACCAGGAACTGTCGGCACTCTGGCCGCGCAACGACCAGGGATGGCTGCTCGACGAGCGCACGGCCGGACCGTTCGGCCATCTGTTCGTCGCGCGACGCAGCGAGTGAGCGGATATGGACGAGGCATATGACGCGGTGATCATCGGGGCCGGGCCCGCCGGAAGCAGCGCGGCGATTCTGCTCGCCCGCGCCGGATGGCGCGTCGCCCTGGTCGACAAGCATGCGTTCCCCAGAAACAAGGTGTGCGGCGGCTGCATCGCCGCAAGCAACCTCCCGCTGCTGAACGGGCTCGGCGTTGCCGCCGAACTTGCCATGGTCGCAGGGCCGCCGATCAAGGAAGTGGCGCTCGCCTGCGGCGAACGCCTCATCCGCGCCCCCATGCCTCGCTTCACCGGGCCCGGTTCTCCGTGGGGCGTGGCGCTCGGGCGCGATCAGCTGGATGCCCTGCTTGCGGCCCAGGCGCGCATCGCAGGAGCAGAGGTGTTCCAGCCATGGGCCGCGAAAGACACGGACGGCGTGCCCGGCGCCTACCGTTGCCGCATCCGCGCGACAGGAACGCAGGAAGAAAGGGTGCTCGTTGCGCCGGTACTGATCGACGCGCATGGGTCGTGGGAAGCGCTGGCAACACGCGGGCAACGCCGGTCCGTGCCGCACCGGGCCTCGGATCTGTTCGCGTTCATGGCGCAGTTCCCAGGCACGGGACTCGAGGCCGGCCTGCTGCCTGTGCTGTCCTTTCCGGGCGGGTACGGCGGGATGGTCGTGGCGGGGCAGGGCGCGACCACGCTGGCATTCTGCCTGCGGCGCGACGTGCTGGCGCAGGCACGCACACTGCACC
>DATLGF010000275.1:0-5350 GCA_035540575.1 Noviherbaspirillum sp. | reverse complement strand
GGTTCGAGCCGGGCAGCGAGGCTGATGACGGGCCGCGCGAGCCGGCCTGGGACAAGGTACTTGCCTTGCCCGGCGCAAACCTGCACCTGTACGGCAAGGAAGAGGCGCGGCGCGGGCGCAAGATGGGTCATGTGACCTTCGTCGCGCCGACGCTCGAGGCTGCCCAGGAGAACCTGCGCGCGGCCTGCGCGATCCTGGGCATTGCACCCTGACCATGCCGATCGTCGCCGCGACGCCTGCCGCCATTGAATCCGCCGCGCATGCGCTCGAGGCGGGAGAACTGGTCGGCTTCCCGACCGAGACCGTGTACGGCCTGGGGGCAGACGCCGAAAATCCGGTGGCAGTGGCGAACATCTACGCGGCCAAGGGGAGGCCGGCGAATCACCCGGTCATCGTGCACGTCGCGCCCGGGGCGGACCTCGGCCGATGGGCGGCGGAAGTGCCCGCCGAGGCGCGCGCGCTGGTGGACGCGTTCTGGCCGGGGCCGCTGACCTTGATCCTCAAGCGCGCTTCCCATGTGCCGGATGCGGTGTCGGGCGGGCAGGACACGATAGGCCTGCGCTGTCCGTCGCATCCGGTAGCCCAGGCGCTGCTGCGCGCCTTCAAGGGCGGCAACGGCGGCGTGGCCGCGCCGTCGGCCAACCGCTTCGGCCATGTCAGCCCGACCACCGCCGAGCATGTGCGCGACGAGTTCGGCGACGGCCCCGGCAGCCCGCTCGCCTGCATCCTCGACGGCGGCGCCAGCGAGGTCGGCATCGAATCGACGATCGTCGATCTCTCGCGCATCGACAGCCACGGACCGGTGCTGTTGCGTCCCGGCGGGATCAGCATCGCGCAACTTGAACAGGTGCTGGGCGTGCCGGTGCAGGCGCCCGGCAGCGATGCGCCGCGCGCTTCCGGTACGCTCGAAGCGCATTACGCACCCGGCACCCCGGTTGCGCTGGTCGACGCCGCCGAACTTGCGGCGACGCTGCAACGCCTGCACGGGAACGGCCAGCGCGTGGCCCTGCTGTCGCGCAGCGAGCCGCGCTCCCCGTACCCGGTCTTCCAGATCGATCTCCCCCCGGCCGCCGAAGGCTATGCGCACGATCTCTACGCGGCGCTGCGCGAGGCCGACGAAGCGCGCGCCGACCTGATCGTCGTCGAGGCGCCGCCGCAGGACGCGGCATGGGCCGGCGTCAACGACCGCCTGCGGCGGGCGGCCCATGACAGCCGCGGCGTGCTCGCGAAGCTGCTCGGCTAGTGTCCTGAGTCGCTAGTTCGTTGAGCGGCGATTTCGCCGCTTTTCTTCAGCGAATTAGCGACTCAGGACACTAGAAGCCTTCCTCTAATCAATCAGACAATTTTCGCTGCCTGCGGGTAGCCGGGCCGCTTGCCGAAGTGACATACTTGTCGCGCGAAAAAGCACGTGCGTTCGCATACAAGATCAGAGAGGAGACAACATGATGCGCATGAAACTCGCCGCTGCCTTCCTGGCCGCGGCTGCCTTGGCCGGTTGCGGCGGCGACCGCCCGCCCCAGTTTTCGAGCCTGGTCTCGTTCGGGGACAGTCTGAGCGACGTGGGTACCTACGCGGTCGGCACCGTGCAGGCGCTGGGCGGCGGCAAGTACACGGTCAACGGCCCGGGCCCCCGGAACTGGATTGAACTGATGGCCTCGCGCCTTTCGCTTGCTGCGCCTTGCCCCGCCCAGACCGGCCTGGACGGCGATCCGCTGCAGGGATTCTCCGTGCCGGTTTCCGATGCACCGCATTGCACCGCCTATGCGCAGGGCGGCGCGCGGGTGACCAATCCCGTGGGTCCCGGCAACAAGCTGCTTGGCGGCGGCAACGCCACGCTCGGGCAGCTGACCGTACCGGTGGTTACCCAGATCCAGCGGCACCTGACCGCCAACGGCGGCCGTTTCCGCGGCGACGAAATCGTGTTCGTGATGGCCGGAGGCAACGATACGTTCATCCAGCTCGCCACGGTGGCCCAAGGCGGCATCGCGCCGGCCGACGGCGTGGCCGCCATGGGCTTGGCCGGCGCCCAGCTTGCGGGCTATGTGCGGGACCAGCTCGTCGCCAACGGCGCACGGTATGTCGTGGTCGTCAACCTGCCGGATGTGAGCGTGACGCCGTTCGCGCTCGCCGAGGACGCCGCAACCCAGGGACTGGTGAACACCATGGTCACCACGTTCAACGGGCAACTGCAGCAGGGATTGTCCGGTACGGACGTGCTCCTGGTTGACGCTTACACGACCAGCCGGGACCAGAATGCGAATCCGGCGCGCTATGGCATCAGCAATGCGATCCAGCCGGCCTGCGACCTCAGCCCGGCCGTCAACCCGCTCGGTTCGTCGTTGATCTGCACGGAAGCCAGGCTCGTCTCCGGCGCCAATGCGAACTACCTGTTCGCCGACGGCGTGCACCCGACGCCATACGGTTACCGGCTGCTGGCGGATCTCGTCACGGCGGAAATGGCAAGGCGGGGCTGGATGTAAAGCTGCGCGGCGACCGGGTCTACCCCGACCGGGACTACCCCGACCGGGTCTATTCCGACCGGGTCTATTCCGACCGGGTCTATCCCGACCGGGTCTATCCCGACCGGGTCTATCCCGGTCGCGTCACTTCCGCAATGGAACGGTGGACGAGAATCGCCCACCGTGAAACACCAGCGCCGGCTTCGGCGCAGCTTCGCAGCGCTCGACTTCCCCGACGAAGATGACATGATCGCCCTCCGGGTAACGGCTGCGGTTATGGCATTCGAACCACGCCGCCACGCCGTTGAGAATCGGCAGGCCGGTATGTGACAGCCGGTAGTCGACGCCCTCGAAACGGTTCTCGATCTTCATCGCGAAGCGCTCGGCCAGCGCCATCTGATCGCCCGCGAGGACGTTGATCACGTAATGCGAGTTGCCCGAGAAGACCGGCAGGCTGCTTGCGCCTTGCGACAGGCTCCATAGCACCAGCGGCGGAACCAGCGAGACCGAATTGAAGGAACTGGCGGTCAGGCCGAGGAAGTTGTTGTTGTCGAGCCGCGTCGTGATGACGGTGACGCCCGTCGCAAATTGCGAGAGGGCATCGCGGAACTGGCGGGAATCGAACTGCGGCGGCTCGGCGGTAAGAGCAGGGATAGACATCGACGATCCAGAGACTTTTGCACATTATGCCGCGAAAGCAGCAAGGGCCCTGACCCGATCCCCAAGGCACTGCCCCCGCTGTTTGCGGTAAAGTCATTGCTCCAGCCCGCCGTCAGACGTTTCACCACCACCGACGCCGGGCTCCATGAGCGGGGAGGCGATGATGGCAATGGAATCGGCAACACTGGGCGGCGGTTGTTTCTGGTGCCTGGAAGCGGTGTACCAGGACCTGAAGGGGGTAGAGCATGTCGAGTCGGGCTATGCCGGCGGGCATGTGCCGAATCCGACCTACGAGCAGGTGTGCAGCGGCACCACCGGCCATGCCGAGGTGGTACGCCTGGAATTCGACCGCCAGGCGATCAGCTACCGCGAGATCCTCGAAGTCTTCTTCACGATCCACGATCCGACCACGCTTGACCGCCAGGGCAACGATGTCGGCCCGCAATACCGTTCCGTGATCTTCTTCCACACGCCGGAGCAGGAGGAGATTGCGCGGCAGGTGATCGCCGAGATGGCGAATGTCTGGGACGCGCCGATCGTGACCGAGCTCGCGCCGCTGCCTGATTACTACAAGGCGGAGGACTGTCATCAGAACTATTTCCGCAACAATCCGATGCAGGGTTATTGCGCTTTCGTGGTGGCGCCGAAGGTGGCGAAGTTCCGCAAGGTTTTCGCAAAAAAGACGAAACAGGGAGGATGAGCGATGCCGACGATTTTCGAGCGCCTGATCAGCGGCGAACTGCCGGTCGCGAAGGTGTATGAGGACGAGCTGGTGTTCGCGTTCATGGATGCCGGCCAGCTCAACCCCGGCCATGTGCTGGTGGCGACCCGCCAGCCCTACGAGACGCTGATGGATGCGGACGAGGAATCGGCGGCGGCAATGATGCGCGCGGCGCGCCGGATCGCCCGCGCGGTCCAGCAGGCGTTCAACCCGGAGGGCATCACCATCCTGCAGGCGAACAGGCCGGCGGGATGGCAGACGGTGCCGCACCTGCACCTGCACGTGGTGCCGCGTTACGCGAACGACGGCGTCGAGCTGACCTGGCCGCGCAAGGAGCCCGGCATCGAGGTCCTGCGCGAGTATGCGGCGCGGATCAAGCTTTGAAAGCCGGCCGTGCCGACTGTGCTGTCACGCCGCGTAGATGTAGCGCCGCGACCACGGCATCAGGTCCGGTGTCCTGCCGGCCTTCGTGCAGGTGACCTGGTACAGCGACACCCAGTCCTGTGAAAACGCGTACGCGCAGCCGGCGAGGTACACGCGCCAGATGCGAAAACGCTTGTCGTCGATCTCGGCGCGAACCCGCTCCGCATTGTTCTCGAAATTCTCCGCCCAGATGGCGCAGGTGCGCGCGTAGTGCTTGCGCAGGTTCTCGATATCCCAGGCCTCCAGTCCGCCTTCCTGCATCGCCCGCAGCACGGTGCCGATATGCTGCAGCTCGCCGTGCGGGAACACGTACTGGTGGATGAACTCGCCGCCGCCATACGCGGTCTCGCCGTTGCCGTGGTCGGTGGTGGTGATGCCGTGATTCATTGCCACGCCGTCGTCGGCCAGCAGTGAGCGCATCTTCGAGAAGTAGGGCACCAGGTTCTTCGCGCCCACATGCTCGAACATGCCGACGCTGGTGATGCGGTCGAAGGTGCCGGTGACGTCGCGGTAATCCTGCAGGCGGATCTCGACGCGGTCGGACAGACCCTTTTCCCTGACCCGTTCGGAGGCCAGTTCGTACTGTTTTTCCGACAGCGTGATCCCGACGCAGCGCGCGCCGAACTTCTCTGCAGCGCGCAGCACCAGCGCGCCCCAGCCGCAGCCGATGTCGAGCAGGGTCTGGCCAGGCTGCATGCGGATCTTGGTGAGGATGTGGTCGATCTTCTTCATCTGCGCGGTGGCCAGGTCTTCCTCACCGTACTCGAAGTAGGCGCAGGAATAGACCATGTTCTCGTCCAGCCAGACGCGGTAGAAATCGTTGGAGACGTCGTAGTGGTAGCGGATCGCTTCCTCGTCCAGCTTCTTTGTGTGCTGGAAGGTGCGCACGATGCGACCGAACTTGCCCTCCGGCTTCAACGCGTTCCTGGCGAGCGAGCTGCCGGCGGAGATGATTTCGGATGAGCGGCCGACCACGTCGATCTCGCCTTCGACATAGGCCTTGCCGAGGTTGTACAGCGATGGCGTAAGCAGGTAGGCGAGGGCGGACGCGCGCGGAATCTTCACCGTCACCTGCGGAGGTGCATCC
>DATLGF010000274.1:0-8130 GCA_035540575.1 Noviherbaspirillum sp. | reverse complement strand
GTGCCGGAGGATTTCGGGTCGGTCGCGCTGCGGGTCGACGCTGACGAACAGCACCTGCACCCTCTCGGCGTCCGGACCGAGCTGTTCCATCACCTGCGCCATTTCGGCCATCGTGCTCGGGCAGACGTCCGGGCAATGGGTAAAGCCGAAGAACACGACCACCGCCTTGCCGCGGAAATCCGCCAGCGTGCGCAGCTGCCCGTTGTGGTCAGGCAGCTCGAATCCGCGCGCGTACTCAAGGCCTGTGAGATCGGTGTTCTGGAACTGCGTGCCGCCGCTTGCACCCAGGCGGTCGCAGCCGGCGACGAGAACGGAGCCGGCGATCAGCGCGAGGGCGGCAATACGGCGAACGGAATACGACATATCAGAACTTCAGGTAGTGGTCGACGAGCAAGGCGGCGAACAGCAGCGACAGGTAGACGATCGAGTAGGCAAAGGCCTTGCGGGCGATCAGGTCGGAGTAATGCCGCCAGACCTGCCATGCGTACCAGAGGAAGATCGCGCCCAGCACCAGCGCGCTGACCAGATAGATCAGGCCGCTCATGCGCACCGCGAACGGCAGCAGCGTGGTCGCAACCAGCGCGATCGTATACAGCCAGATCTGGAACTGCGTGAACTTCAGGCCGTGCGTGATCGGCAGCATCGGCAAGCCGGACTTCGCGTAGTCGTCGCGGCGGTACAGAGCCAGCGACCAGAAATGCGGCGGGGTCCAGACGAAGATGATCAGCACCAGGATCCAGGCTTCCATCGGCACGTCGTTCGCGACCGCCGCCCACCCCAGCGCCGGCGGCATTGCGCCGGACAGGCCGCCGATCACGATGTTCTGCGGTGTCATCGGCTTCAGCAGCATCGTGTAGATGACCGCATAACCGACGAAGGTCGCGAAGGTCAGCCACATCGTCAGCGGATTGACGAAATTGAACAGCACCCACATGCCGGCGCCGCCGATCACGCCGGAAAACACCAGGATCTGCATCACGGTGATTTCGCCGCGCGCCGCAGGCCGCCGCGCGGTGCGGGCCATGCGCGAATCGATCTCGCGTTCGACCAGGCAGTTCACCGCGAACGCCGCGCCGGCCAGCAGCCAGATCCCGATCGTTGCGGCAACGACGATGCGCCAGTCGGGCAGGCCAGGGCTCGCCAGGAACATGCCGATCACCGCGCAGAAGACCGCAAGCTGGGTCACGCGCGGCTTCGTCAGCGCCCAGTACTGGGCAACGCGGTTCGGATGAGCGGTCAGCGTGGTCACGGAATGAATATCAGGCGGGCGAAAGCCGCGTTGTGCCGGGTTGCGCCTCGGCCGGTACGGCCAAGCGAGCGCGGTAGTTTAGCACGGTGAGCAGAACGACGAGGACCGCCGCTCCCCCGTTGTGAATCACCGCAAGCGCCAGCGGCCACTTCAGGAAAATCGTCGCCATGCCGGTCAGGAACTGGATGCCGATGGCCAGCATCAAGAGATTAGCCAGCCGACGCAGTTCGGCAACCCGGCGCGCGTGCAAGGCCAGCGCCAGCAGAACAGCCAGCACGACGATCGCAAACATGCGGTGCACCCAATGGATGGCGACCAGTGCCGGGAACGGCAGGTACTCGCCGCCACGGGTCTTCCCGAGCTCGCGCCAGAGCGAGAAGCCGTGCTCGAAATCCATGTCGGGGATGAACTGCCCGTTGCAAAGCGGATAGTCCAGGCAGGCGAGGGCCGCGTAATTCGTACTGACCCAGCCGCCGAGGCCGATCTGGATGAACAGCACCGCGAGTCCGGCCGCCGCCAACGGGCGCAGCGAGCGCGCCGCGACCACCGGCGGATAATCGTTCTGGCGCGCGCCCAGCCAGACCAGCGCGGCGAGCAGCCCCATGCCGAGCAGCAGGTGAATCGTAACGATGACCGGCTGCAGCTTCATCGTGACGGTCCAGGCGCCGAATGCGCCCTGCACGCAGACGAAGAACAGCAGGAAGGTCGGGAAGCCCGGCGCATAGCGCGCATCCTGGCGTTGCGTTCTGAACCAGTTGCGCCACGCGATCGTCATGATGGCGATGATCAGGACTCCAACGCCCATGGCGAAGTAGCGGTGGATCATCTCGATCCAGGCCTTCATCACGGTGACCGGGCCGTCGGGCATCAGCGCCTCGGCAGCGCGGATGTGTTCAATCGCCTGGAACGGATTCGCATAGCCGTAGCAGCCGGGCCAGTCGGGGCAGCCGAGGCCGGAGTCGGTCAGGCGCGTGAAGGCGCCGAACATGATCAGGTCGAAGGTCAGGAAGGCCGTGACCCAGACCAGCTTTCGGTACTTGTTGCTGTCGCGCGCGGTCCAGACGATCAGTAGCGGAATCAGCGCGGCGAGCAGCCCTTTGAGCGCGAGTTGGACGAGCATACGCTTACCCGATACTCGACGCCCTGAGCAGGCGCGACAAATCCTTCTTGATCCGGTTCGGGTCGGCGTCCTTCGGGAACCGCATCATCAGATTGCCGAGCGGGTCGATCACGTACAGGTGGTCGCTCTCCGTGGTGGTCGTTTCGGCCGGCAGCCAGGCAGCGATCGCCTGCGCATCGGCGCGCAGCATGTGAGTGCCGTCGTATTCGCGCATGACCAGAGTCTCGAGCGGACTGGCATCGTTGATCAGCCAGACACGTTCGACCCGGTCCATGTTCTTGCCCTGTGCCAGGCGCAACTGGCGCATGTCGTGCAGGCGCTTGCGGCACGCGTCGTCACAGGCTCCCGGTGCAACCTGCAGCATGATCCATTTGCCGCGCAGCGTCTCGAGTTCGGCCGGAATGCCGTCGAGCGTCTTCGCTTTCAGTACCGGCATCGGGTACGCGCGCGGATCAAGCAGGGTGCCGTAGTTGGTGCGCCCTTCGGGCTTGATCACGTAATAGGTGAAGTAAGAGGCGATCAGCGGCGATGCACAGATCGCTATCACTGCGAACAGCTTCCAGCGTCCGCTGTTCCTCTTCTGCTTGCTACTTTGGTCCACGGCGAAATCCTGTCACGAAAAAAAACACCAGGGCGGCAGCCGCCAGCCCATACCACTGAAAAGCATAGCCGCGATGCTTGTCGGCGCCGGTCGAGGGCCGCAACCAGTCGCGGACCAAACCGTCTCCGGTGTCGCTCAACTGCTCGACCACGAATGGTCGCATGGTCCAGCCTCCGGCGCGCCCGAGTTCCTCGATCACGAGGTTCTGCACGATCGCCCCCGGACGCAATGGCTCGGGGTCGCCTAGCTGCATGATCCGGCCGATATGCATTCGCACCATGCCCTCGATCTCGATGCTGCCGTCCGGCGTGGGAATTTCCTGTATGCGCGTGCGCTCCGCGATGTTGCGCGGCGTCCAGCCGCGCAGCACCAGCACGTGGCTGTTGTCGTGCTCCAGACGGAACGGCGCAGCTACGTAAAATCCGGCCGCCCCGGCATAAGGCCGGTTATCGAGGAAAACGTTCCACCCCGAAACGAATTCACCGCGCATCAGCACGCGGCGGAATTCCAGCTCGGCCGGGTCGCCGGCGTAGGCGGAAAGCTGTACGGGCGCCTCGGTCTCGCGCACGGACAACCTGGCCTCGATCGCCTCCTTCTCCTGCGCGCGCCGCGTCTGCCAGTCGCCCAGCGCGATGCCGACCGAAGCGGCAGCCAGCGCCGCAATCAGCGGCACCCACCGCACCCGGAAATTCAAAGCCATTACAATGTCACTCTTTCTTACGCCACGCGCTCGCCGCGCCGGGAACGCCTCCAATGAAAGCCTTTGTGGCCGTCGCCTTCATTTTCATACTCGGCAGCCTGACTTCGGCGCTCGTCTTCCTGATGAAGGACAAGGGCCGCAGCAACCGCACGGTCACCGCCCTCGCCTTTCGCGTCGGATTCTCGATCGCGCTGTTCCTGCTGATTCTGCTCGCCTATTACTTCGGTTGGATACGGCCGACCGGCTTCGTCCGGTAACCATTCCGCTGGAAACCTGAAAGACGAGCAATCGTCCCGCCCACAGTGAAAAAAGCCGCACCGAGGTGCGGCTTTTTCTTGGCCGGGATGAATTACATCCAGTACACGACCACGTACAGCCCGAGCCAGACCACGTCTACAAAGTGCCAGTACCAGGCGGCACCTTCGAACGCAAAATGGTTTTCCGGTGTGAAGTGCCCCTTCACCACGCGGTACAGCACGACAGCCAGCATGATTGCCCCGAGCGTCACATGGAAACCGTGGAAACCGGTCAGCATGTAGAAGGTGGAACCGAAGATGCCGGAGTCGAGACGCAGGTTCAGGTCGCGGTAGGCATGCACGTATTCATAAGCCTGGAAGCCCATGAAGACGATGCCCAGCAGGATCGTTGCCGCCAGCCAGACAATGGTCTTGCTGCGATGACCGGCGCGCAGCGCGTGGTGTGCGATGGTCAGCGTCACGCCGGAAGTCAGCAGCAGCGCAGTGTTGATGGTCGGGATCCAGAACGGGCCCATGCGCTCGAAAGGCTCGACGATGCCGCCCGGCGAATTGCCCCACTCGGCCGCGAAATCGGGCCACAGGATGCGGTGGTCAAGATCGCCCAGCCACGGAAGCGTGACCGCGCGGGCATAGAACAGCGCGCCGAAGAAGCCGGCGAAGAACATCACCTCGGAGAAGATGAACCAGCTCATGCTCCAGCGGTAGGAAACATCGATGCGGGTGCTGTACAGCCCGCCCTCGGACTCGGCGATTGCATCGCCGAACCAGCGGTACATCACGAACAGCGTCGCCAGCACGCCGGCCAGGGACAGATACATCCCCCACGCCTGCTCGTTGACCCAACCGGACGCGCCCGCCATCGTTACCAGCAGGGACGCACCTGCCGCTACCGGCCAGGGCGACGGGCCTGGCACGAAATAGTACGGCGCGTTCGCTTGTCGAGAATCCATCTCAAATCTCCCAGTATGCAATTCAGTATGTATAAATTCTTGTCTAGCCCACCACCGCACGCACGATCAGGATCAGCGTAACGACGAAGCCCAGGGCTGCCAGCAGGCCGGCGATGATGACATGCACCGGATTGAGTTGCTCGGCATCCCGCTCATAATCACTTCTCTTGCGCACACCGAAGAAGGACCACAGCACAGCCTTCATCGTGGCACCGAACCCAGCCTTACGCGGGGCCGGCTTGTCTTTCTCATCCATCCGTCGGCTTCACTGTCGAGGCAGCCGCCTGGTTGCGGCCGGCGATCTCGAAGAAAGTGTAGGACATGGTGATCGTCTTTACATCCTTCGGCAATGCGGGATCGATGAAGAACACCACCGGCATCTGCTTGGCCTGGTGCGCCTCCATCGTCTGCTGCTGGAAACAGAAGCACTCCACCTTCTTGAAGTGCGCTGCCGCCTGCTGCGGTGCGTAGCTCGGAATGGCCTGAGCGTCGATCGCGCGCGGCTGGGTGTTGACGACCTCATAGACGACCTGCGCCATCTCGCCCGGATGTACTTCCATGCTGGAAACAGTAGGGCGGAAACGCCACGGACCGTTGGCCGTCGCGTCGAACTCGATCGTAATGGTGCGCGAGGTGTCGACCTGGGTGTTCTTGATCTCGTCGAGAGAGATGTTCATCTTCGGCGTCAGCAGGTTGACGCCGGTGATCTCGCAGATCTTCTCGTAGATCGGGACCAGCGCATAGCCGAAACCGAACATCAGGAACGCCACCACCACCAGCTTGCCCATCATCTGGGCATTGAGCCGTCGGGTCACGGTCTTTTCCTCGAGTTGCGGATTTTCCATGTCAGACGAACCAGGTACGCTTGATGAACAGGCCGATGAAGAAGGCCAGTGCAATAGACGCGGTGATCAGCGCCGTGCGGATGTTCTTCTTCCGCTTCTCAGGGTCTTGCATCACGCATCACGGCGGGCTTGCGCCCGCCGTGCTCACATTACTTGACGGTCGGAGGCACCTCGAAGGTGTGGAACGGCGCCGGACTCGGCACGGTCCACTCCAGCCCTTCCGCACCTTCCCACGGCTTGTCTGCCGCCTTCTCGCCGCCGCGGATCGACGGCAGCACGACGGCGAACAGGAAGTACACCTGCATCAGGCCGAAGCCGAATGCGCCGACCGACGCGATCAGGTTGAAGTCGGCGAACTGCATCGGGTAGTCGGCATAGCGACGCGGCATGCCGGCCAGACCGAGGAAGTGCATCGGGAAGAAGGTGATGTTGAAGGTGATCAGCGAACCCCAGAAGTGGATCTTGCCGCGGGTTTCGTCGTACATGAAGCCGGTCCACTTCGGGCCCCAGTAGTAGAAGCCGGCGAACAGCGCAAACAGCGAGCCGGCCACCAGCACGTAGTGGAAGTGCGCCACCACGTAGTAGGTGTCATGCAGCTGGATGTCGATCGGGGTCACCGCCAGAATCAGACCGGTGAAACCGCCCATCGTGAACACGAAGATGAAGCCGACAGCGAACAGCATCGGGGTCTCGAAGGTCATCGAACCCTTCCACATCGTGGCGATGCAGTTGAACACCTTCACGCCGGTCGGGATTGCGATCAGCATCGTCGCGTACATGAAGAACAGCTGGCCGGTCACCGGCATGCCGGTGGTGAACATGTGGTGCGCCCAGACGATGAACGACAGGATCGCGATCGAGGCGGTCGCATACACCATCGACGCGTAGCCGAACAGCGGCTTGCGGGCAAACGCCGGGATGATGTGCGAGACGATCCCGAACGCCGGCAGGATCATGATGTAGACCTCGGGGTGACCGAAGAACCAGAAGATGTGCTGGTACATCACCGGATCACCGCCGCCGGCGGCGTTGAAGAAGGTGGTGCCGAAGTGGCGGTCGGTCAGCGTCATCGTGATCGCACCAGCCAGCACCGGCATCACGGCGATCAGCAGGTAGGCGGTGATCAGCCAGGTCGTGCCGGCGTTCTCGCGCAAGCGCCTGTTCGGCTACGCCTCGATGGTGTACGCCACCAGCTCGATCGCCATCCTGTCGTTCATCGTCTGGGCGCACCACATGTTCACCACCGGCATGCCGGTGACGGGGCAGCTGTTCTTCATGTACGCGACCATGCTGATCGCGGTGCCCACGGCCGTGAAGATCTTCAACTGGATCGCCACGATGTGGCAGGGCTCGATGACGTTCGAAACGCCGATGCTGTTCGCGGTCGGCTTCATCTTCGTGTTCACGATCGGCGGCTTCACCGGCCTGATCCTGGCCATGGCCCCCATCGACCTGCTGCTGCAGGACACCTACTACGTGGTGGCGCACTTCCACTACGTGCTGGTGGCGGGCTCGCTGTTCGCGCTGTTCTCCGGCTTCTACTACTGGGCGCCCAAGTGGACCGGCGTGATGTACAACGAGGCGCGCGGCAAGATCCACTTCTGGTGGTCGCTGATCTCCTTCAACGTCACCTTCTTCCCGATGCACTTCCTCGGGCTGGCCGGCATGCCCCGCCGCTACGCCGACTACCCGATGCAGTTCGCCGACTTCAACATGTGGGCTTCGCTGGGCGCCTTCGCCTTCGGCCTGGCCCAGGTGTACTTCTTCCTGTTCGTGGTCCTGCCCGTGATGCGCGGCCGCGGCGAGCCGGCCGGCCAGCGCCCCTGGAACGATCCGGACGGCCGCGGCGCCGAAGGCCTGGAGTGGGAAGTGCCGTCGCCGGCGCCCTTCCACACCTACGAGGTGCCGCCCCGGCTGGACGCCAGCGCCACCCGCGTGCTGGACGCGCTGCCCTCGTCCGTCAACCCCAACGCGGGCGCGGCCCACTGAGGACGAGGTGCTGGCGATGGCGCAGAACGACGAGCGGAGGAAGGCCAACCGCCGCCTGGGGCTGATCCTGGCGTCGGTGGCGCTCGCCTTCGCCATCGGCTTCGCGGCCAAGATCGTGCTGCTGGGGGGCTGACGCCGTGGCGATCAAGGCCGAGAACCTTCGCATGTTCCGCAAGCTGGCGGTGATCGCCGCCGGCATGTTCGCGTTCGGCTACGCCATCATCCCGATCTACCGGCACATCTGCGAGGTCACCGGCATCAACATCCTGGCGCTGGGCGAGAAGCAGGTGCCGGGCGGCTCCACCGCCGCGGCCAACTCGCAGGTCGACCGCAGCCGCACCATCACGGTGGAGTTCGACGCCAACTCGCGCGGCCCCTGGGAGTTCAAGCCCCAGGTGGCGTCGATCCAGGTGCATCCG
>DATLGF010000273.1:0-15116 GCA_035540575.1 Noviherbaspirillum sp. | reverse complement strand
ACCGGCACCCTCGCCTCCGACTCCCCGGACGTGGTCGCCAATCCCACGGTGCAGGCCTTGCGCGTTCAGCTGGCCGCCGCCGAGACGACCTTTGCCGGCATGGCCAGCTCGCTTACCGAACATCATCCGCGCTACATCGCCGCCAAGGCGGAGGTGGACCGCCTGCGTGCCGATCTGAACGCCGTCATCCGATCCAGCTCCAGCGCGCTGGCCAACAATGCCCGCATTCTCGAGCGTCGCGAAGCGCAGCTGCGTGAAGCGATGGAAGCGCAGAAGGCCCGCGTGCTCGAAGCCAACCGCAAGCGCGCGGACCTGAAGGTGCTGATCAACGAAATGGAGACGGCCCAGCGCTCCTACGAAACCGCGGCGCAACGCTTCATGCTCGCCAATCTGGAAGGGCAGTCGAACATGGCCGACATCTCGGTGCTGACCACCGCGCTCGTGCCTGTCGCGCCCAGCTCGCCCAACATCGTGCTCAATACGGGATTTGCCATCGTGCTCGGCGCCATGCTTGCCATCGGACTGGCGCTGGTGGCCGAACTGCTCGACCGCCGCGTGCGCTCGCCGCAGGATCTCGTCGACGCCATCGAGGCGCCCGTGTTCGAGATGATGAGCTGGAAGGCGCCACCGCGCCGCGCCCTGGCCATGCCCATGGTGCTCCTGCCTTACTCGAGTCCGACGAGCCGACCAGCGAACTGAAAAGGGAGAAGACCATGAACAGCCAGGTAGCGACCCTGCCTTTGAAATCGGGTGCGGAACAGCGCATGGGCACCATCCTGCTCGAGCAGGGCAAGCTGCGCCCGGAGGACATCGAGCGCGTGCTGCGCGTGCAGAAGCAGGAGGGCATGATCTTCGGGGAGGCCGCGCGCCGGCTGGGGCTGGTCACCGAAGGCGACGTGCAGCAGGCCCTCGCGCGGCAGTTCGATTACCACTTCGTGGAAGAGGGGAAGGGAAAGTATCCACGAGAGCTCGTGGCCGCCTACGATCCGTTCAGTCCCCAGGTGGAGATGCTGCGCGCGGTGCGCACCCATCTGATGCAGACCTGGATCGCGCAGGGGCGGCGCGCGCTTGCGATCATGAGCGCAGGAAGCGGCGAGGGGGCAAGCCTGTTTGCCGCCAATCTGGCGGTGACCTTCTCCCAGCTTGGCCAGCGCACGCTGCTGATCGACGCGAACATGCGGCGCCCGCGCCAGCATGCGATCTTCGGCCTGACGGGGCGCCAGGGCCTGTCGGACATCCTTGCCAACCGCGCCGGCATCGAGACGTTCTCAAGCGTGGAAGGATTTCCGCATCTGTCGCTGCTGCCGGCCGGAACTGTTCCGCCCAATCCGCTGGAACTGTTGGGACGGCCCGGCTTTGCCGAACTGCAGGCCAGCCTGGCCACCCGTTTCGACGTCATCCTGATCGACGTGCCGGCCATGGCTGCGGCATCGGATGCGCTCGCCGTCTGCAGCCATACGGGCGGCGTGTGGCTGGTGTGCCGCAAGGATCGTGCGCGCCTGGGCGAGGTCCGCGGCACCACGAGGCAGCTCGCGCGCGTCGGCGCCCAGGTGGTCGGCTCGGCGCTGGTCGAATTCTGAGTGGCGTGCCTCCGGCCGCATACGGCCGTGCTCCATGGAGATTGCCTTGCAAGCCATCCAGAACAATGCCGCCCTCTCTCGAGGACACCCCAGTGAGGGCACTCCCGGCATCCTGATCGTCGTGGCGGTCACGGTGGCCATCCTTGCCGGCGCGCTGTCCGCGCTGTTCGGCGGATTGGTCGCGCTGATTTTCTTTGCCGTCGTGAGCTTCATGCTGTTTGCGATCTCCGACTATCGCGCCGGCATCCTGATCGCGATGGTGCTGCTGCCGCTGTCGGCGTCGCGCCTGGTGCCGCGGGAAATGCTCGGCATCACCGGCCTGAACCCGTTGAACGTCACGCTTGCGATGGCCGGCTTGTCGGTCGCTTTCATGTGGCTGTTCCAGCGGCACCGTATGGCGGTACCACGCATTCCCCGGCCGTTCCTCCTTTATGGCGCGGTGATCGCATTCGCAGCCGCCTACGGGACGACGCAGGTGGGAATGATCCCGCCATTCTTCCGCACGCTGGAGATCATCAACTTCGATTCGGCGGGGGGATATCTGCGCGACGTGTTCTTGAAGCCGATGCTGATGCTGGGCACCGCCTTCCTGCTCGCAATCCTGGTGCGCAATGCGAAGCGCCCGCAACGCTTCCTCCTGCCGTTCTTCCTGTCGGCGATGGTGCTGCCGCTGTTCGTGATCGGCTATATCGCAAGTTCCGGCGTCTCGCTTGGCGCGCTTGCCTCGCAACAGGCGCGCGATGTCCTGTCCATCACCGGCATGCACGCCAACGAACTCGGCCTGATGTTCAACATGAGCTTCGCGCTGGCGCTGTTTACCGTGCTTGGCGCGCGCGGCCTGACGCGATGGGCATTGATCGCAACCTGCGCCGTGCTCGTGGTGGCCGTGCTGCTGACGTTCTCGCGCGGAGCCTTCCTCGGCTTGCTCACGGTGGCCGGCATCTTCCTGATCACCCAGCGCCGCTTCAAGATCCTGTTCGCCGGCATGCTGCTGCTGCCGCTGTCCATTCTGCTGCTGCCCGACGCCGTGATCGAACGCGCCACCACCGGCCTGGAGAACAGGAGCATTGCCGCGATCACCGCCGGACGGGTGGATGACATCTGGCGCCCTATCCTGCCGGAGATATCCAAGAGCCCGGTGATCGGACACGGATTGCACTCGATGCTCTGGCTCGAACCGGTTGCCGCCGGGGCCACGCTGAAGGTCGGGCACCCCCATAACGCCTATCTCGCCACGCTGCTCGACGTCGGTGTGGGCGGTGCGCTGATCGTCGGCTGGTTCTTCTGGCGGATGCGCCGGCAGTTCGCCGAACAGCGCGCCCGCCTGGCCGATCCGCTGTGGCAGAACTTCTTTCGCGGCGCAACCGCCTGCATCCTGCTGCTGCTGATACAGGGGATCACCGACGATCGCTTCACGCCGACCTTTCCCCAGACCTATCTCTGGCTCGCCTATGGCATGGCGATAGGTTTGGCGGGGCGCCTGCAGGAACCGGACAGCCAGGAGCGAACGAAGTGAAAGTGTGCTTCATCGGCCTGGACAATCTTCCGGTGCTGGCGCCCGAGTTCAATGCCTACGGCGTCGGAGGCGAGCAGGTGCAGCATACGCTCCTGGCCAAGGCGCTGGCACGGCGCGGACATGACGTGAGCATGGTGGTGTACGACTATGGCCAGCCCGACCGTGCCCGATGGGACGGGGTGACCACCTACAAGGCATACCGGGCCGATTCGGGCCTGCCGATGGTGCGCTTCGTCCATCCGCGCTGGACCGGCGTCTGGTCGGCGCTCAAGCGCGCAGACGCGGATGTCTACTACGCCAGCTGTGCCGGCATGCATCTGGGACTGCTTGCGATGTTCTGCCGCAAGGAAAACCGGCGCTTCGTATTTCGCATCGCGCATGACAGCGACTGCGACCCGGACAATCTGCTGATCAAGTACTGGCGCGACCGGCGCCTCTACGAGTACGGCCTGCGCCGGGCCAGCGGTATCCTGGCGCAAAGCGAGCAGCAGCAGCGCGCGTTGATGAAGAACTACGGCTTGCAGAGCGATCTGGCCGACATGCTGGTGGAAGCTCCGAAGTCGCAGCCCGCGCGCGATGTCGATGTGCTGTGGGTGAATAACCTGCGCCCGTTCAAGCGGCCCGACCTCTTCCTCGAACTGGCCCGCCGCCTGCCCCGCTATCGCTTCCACATGGTCGGCGGCAAGCAGCCTGGCCATGAAGATCTGTACGACGAGATATCCGTACAGGCGCGGGAAATACCGAACCTGGAGTTCCACGGCCCGGTTCCCTACCACGACATCGGCCCGCTCTATGCACGCGCGCGCGTGTTCGTGAATACCTCCGACAGCGAGGGATTTCCGAACTCGTATCTCCAGGCATGGGTGCGTGGCACGCCGGTGCTGGCGTTCTTCGATCCTGACGGCGTGATCAGGCGGCGCGGCCTGGGCGATGCCGTCGAGTCGATCGACCGCATGGCCGCGCGCGTCGATACCTTCCTGCGTTCTCCTGCGCTGTGGTCCGGCTCCAGCGCCGCCTGCATCGACTACATGCGGGAACGCTATGCCGAAGAACGCATCCTCGCGCCTTACCTGCGCCTTTTCGCCGCGGAGGCGTGATGAACGGGCGCCGCATCCATGTCCTGCTGATCGTCAATTCCTTGTGCGTGGGTGGTGCCGAGAAGCATGCGGTCACGCTGCTCAACACGCTCGACACCAGCCGCTTCAGGCTCTCGTTCGCCTACCTGAAGAGCGAAGATGCGCTGCTGCCTCAGATCATGAGCGAGCGCGCCGAAGGCGGCGTGTTCTGCGCCGGGGTGTCGCGCAAGATAGACCGGGCCGCCGCCCGGCGCCTGGCTGACCACCTGCGCGGCGAGCACATCGACATTGTGCTGTGCACGAATACCTATTCGCTGCTGTACGCCTGGCTGGCGCGCATGGCCAGCGCCGCATCCGGCGGTCCGCGTCCGCGCATTGTCGAGGTGTTCCACTCGACCGAACTGGGATCGCTCGAAGATGAACTGCAGATGCTGTTCTATCGACCATGGATCCTCGCCTGTGACCGCCTGGTCTATGTCTGCGAGAACCAGCGACGCTACTGGCGCCGCCGCGCGCTGCGCGCCCGCGGCGACGCAGTGATTCACAACGGCATCGATATCGCGCACTTCGCCGACGGCTACAGCGACAGGGAGAAGGCAGCGGTGCGCGCCGCGTACGGCTTGGGAAGCGGCGACTATGTGATCGGCTTGTGCGCGACGATGCGTCCGGAAAAGGCGCATGGCGACCTGTTGCGCGCGCTCGTCCGGCTACGGGACGAAGGGGTGCGGGCGCGTGCGCTGCTGATCGGCGACGGTCCGATGCGAGCGGAGATCGAAGCGGTGATCGAAAGGCTGGGTCTTGGCGGGCATGCATGCATTACCGGCTTCGCAAGTGACGTGAGACCGCTGATCGCCGCCTGCGACGTGATGGCGATCACCTCGCACCACGTCGAGACGTTCTCGATCGCCGCGCTCGAGGCGATGGCGCTCGGGAAGTGCATGGTGATGACCGACATCGGCGGAGCGGCCGAGCAGATCCGCCATGGCGACAACGGCTTCCTGTACCGGCGCGCAGACATCGCCGCGCTGTGCGCCGCATTGCACACGCTGGCCGCGCCCGCGGTGCGCGAAGCGATGGGTGCGCGGGCACGCGCCACCGTAGTCGAGAAGTTTTCGCTTCAGCGCATGGTCGACGCCTATTCCGCACTGATCGAAACTGTCGTCAGCGAGGGCGAGGCCCGTCATGCCGCGTAGCGAGAGCCTGCGCACCAGCGCCGTCCTGCTCGGGTTCGCAGGAATGATCGAGTTTGCGCTGCAGATGGCCATTCCCATCCTGCTCGCGCGCTATCTCGACGAAATCACGTTTGCGCAATACCGGCTGTTGTGGCTGCTTGCCGGCACCGCGCTGGCGATTGCACCGATGTTCATGCCGCAGTCGCTGTTCTATTTCCTCAGCCGGGCACGGCGCCGGCGCAAGGCCTCCTACATCGGCAACGTGCTGCTGTTCCTGACGGCTGCGGGCACGCTGTCGGCACTGGTGGCCAGCGATCTCAACCCCTGGCTCCAGCAGGCGGCGCTCGACCTGTTTCGCGATTCCGCGGGTTTGTCCGCGGCCTTCCTCGCACTGTGGGTCATGGCATCGATGCTCGACGTGCTGCCGACCGCGGACGGACGCGCCGCCTGGCAGGCCGGCGCGATCATCGGGCTGGCGGTGCTGCGCACTGTCCTGCTGGCCGCGGCTGCACTCTTCGCGGGCGACATCTACTGGATCGCCGTGGTGATGCTGGCGGTCGCCAGCGCCAAGCTTCTTCTCCTGGCCGTCTACATGCGGCGTTTCATCGCGCGCACCGACTCGGAATGGGATCTTGCGTTGCTGCGCACCCAGGTGATGTACGCGTTTCCGTTCGCGATCGGCCATACGCTGTTCCTCCTGCGCGTGCAAGCGGACCAGTGGGTGGTCGTCAGCATGCTCCCGACCGCGATGTATGCGACGTTCTCGGTTGCGGCCGTGATTCTTCCGATCGGCACGCTGATCCGGCAGCCAGTCAACAACGCACTGCTGCCACGCCTGAACAAGGTGTTTGGTGCCGGTGACAAGGCACAGGCCGCACGGCTGATCGCGCTGTCCAACGGCGCCTCCGGCATGCTGTTGATTCCCGTTGCCGGCGCGCTGTTTGCCTGCGCGCCCGAACTGGTCGAACTGGTGTACACGCGGCGCTATATCGAGGCTGCGCCGGTGATGCGCGTGTACCTGATCGGCCTGATGATCACGGCGATCGCCGTCGGCCATACGCTGTCGGCGCTCGGCCATGGCCGTTTTGCTGCCATCAACAGCGCGGTCTGCCTGGCGCTGTCCATCGTGCTGTGTGTAACGCTGACGAGACAGTTCGGCATGGCCGGCGCTGCGGCGGGATCGATGATTGCGCTGGCCGTCGGCGAACTGTGGGGCCTGCTGGTCGTTGCGCGCACACTGCATTCATCGGCTCTGCGCCTGATCAATTGGCACTCGCTGCTGCCTGCCATACTGGCGACCGCTTTCGCCCTGTTGATGGTCGAGTGGGTGACTGGTGACCGGACCCTGGCTCCATGGAACATGCTTCTGGCCAAGGCCGGTGTGTACTGCGTGGCATTCGTGCCCGTGTTCCTGCTGGCTGGCGGTTGGCGAGCTGCCACCGAGCTGGCCGGCTTCCGCAAGGACAAGGCTGTCGTCGAAGGAGGTGCACATGAAACCGCATGACCCCCGTGTGACGGTTGTGATGTCGGCGTTCAATGCCGAGGCCACCCTGCGCAGCGCGCTGGAGAGCCTGCGGCGGCAGCACTTCGACCGGTTCGAAGTCGTGGTGGTCGACGACGGATCCACCGACGCGACAGCCGACATCGCGCGCAGCTGGCCGGACGAGCGTGTGCGGCTGGTGCAGAACGTACGCCACTGCGGCCTCGCGATGGCCCGCAATCTTGGCATTGCCGAGGCGCGCGGCGAGTACATCGCCCTGCTCGACGCGCACTGCTGCGCCTTGCCGCAACGCCTGGCCGAGCAAGTCGCCGCGCTCGACGCCGATCCCGAACTGCGCCTGGTCGGCTCCCATCTGGCCGTAATCAACGCGCACGGCAAGCTCGGCGATATCTGGATGCGGCCCACCAGTGCGGCCGAGACGCGCATCCAGATGCTGTTTCGCGACGCCTTGTCGGGGGTCACTTTCCGGAAAAGCGCGATGCCCGAAGGCGGATTCCGCGCGTTGCCCGCCGGCGTGGACTTCGATTTCAATGCCCGCGTCGCCGCCGGCGGCAAGGTATGCAATCTCGACAGGACGCTCACCGCTGTCCGACTGCTGCCCTCGAAGCCGAGCTGGGAACAGAAGGTGCTCGCGGAGAACTGCATGCGGGGGATCATGCGCAGCCAGTTGCGCCGCTTCGGCGTGGAGGCGAGCGAGCGCGAACTGGCGGTGAACCGGCATGTCGGCGGCCACACGCTGTTTCCGACCGTGCAGCTGCTCCAGGACGTGGAGGCATGGCTGCTCAAGCTCTGCCTGGCCAACTGGGAGCTGCAGCGCTACCCGGATCCGGATTTCAAGCGCCTGCTCGGCTACGAGTGGTACCAGGTCTGCAAGTGCGCATCGCCGCTGGGACGCGAAGCGCTGCGGGTGTGGCGTTCGTCACCGCTGCTCAAGCACTGGCAGCCCGGCGTGCTGGAGCTGGCGCGCTTCGTCACCAAGTGCCTGTTGCGCCATGAACGTCTCGAGGACGACATGCCTGCGCTTGCATGAGGCCACAAGATGCGCTTGCTGTTGTTCCTGCTCGTGCTCGTCACGGCGGCCTCTTCCTTCGCACGCGGCGGCGCCGACGAACGTCTTACCAGGCGGCCCGAACCCGGGTTTCCGCGCCTGCTCGGCATGCAGATCGGCGAGAAGCACTACGACGACCCCGATTACCAGCGGCAGATGGCGCGGCTCGACATCGTCATCCTCGGCTTCTACCGCGGCTGGGGCGAGCGCCCGGGCGCGATGCGCGAGGTGGTGCGCGAGCTCAGGCGTCTCAATCCCTCGATCCTTGTCGGGCAGTACACGATACTCAATGAAGCGAGCAACGACGCGGACAACACCGCCGAACAGGACAAGCAGGCGGCGCTGCGCGAAAACGGCTGGTGGCTGACCACGGCGGCGGGCAAGCCGGTGCAATGGACCGAGATCTACGGCGCCTGGGATATCAACATCACCGCATGGACGCGCAAGGACCGCAACGGCCTGCGCTACCCGCAGTGGCTGGCGCTGCGCGACCATCGCGTCTACTTCGAACCGGTTCCCGAGTTCGACATCTGGTTTTTCGACAATGTGATGCACGCACAGCGCATCCGTCTTGCCGACTGGCGGGGCAGCGGGCGCAACCAGTCGGGCACCGATCCCGAGGTGCAGCGCGCGTTCCGGCGCGCACAGGCCGAGCACTGGGCCGCCGCGCGGCGTCTGTCGCCGCATCGGCTGTTCATCGGCAACACGGACAACGACCTATCGTATCCCGAATTCCGCAACCGGCTGCAGGGCGCGTTTCTTGAAACGCTGATGGGCGAGTCGTGGTCGCTTTACGAGCGACTCGGCTGGAACGCGATGATGACGCGCTACCACAGCGTGTTCAACAACCTGGCAGCGCCGCGCATCGTCTCGTTCAATGTCTGGGGCGCTGCCGACGACTACCGGCTGATGCGCTTTGCGCTCGCCTCCTGCCTGATGAACGACGGCTATTTCTCCTACACCGACCAGGCGCGCGGCTACAGCAGCGTGCCATGGTTCGACGAATACGACGCCAGGCTCGGCCGCGCGATCGACCCGCCGCAGCGCAGCCCCTGGAAGAACGGCGTGTACCGGCGACGCTTCGAGCACGGCTTGGTCCTCGTCAATCCGACCCGCGAAACCAGAAGGGTCGATATCGGTCCGGGTTACAGGCACCTGCGCGGCGAGCAGGCGCCACAAATCAATTCCGGACGGGCGGTTTCGAGCATCGAGCTGGCGCCGCAGGACGGTGTGTTGCTGCTTTCCGGATCCTGAGTCCAAGTTTGCGAACCGATGATGAAAGGGTGCCAGCGCATGCAAACCACAACGATGTTTGCGCCGTCGGCGGCTGCGATGCAGTCGTACCGGATGCGGCCGGTGACCAGCGCCGTGGAATGGGGGGAATACTTCCACGCGTTGCCCCAGGCGCACTTGATGCAGTCCTATCCGTACGGGGAGGCCAAGCGCGCCGCCGAGCGCCTGCATGTCGAGCGCTACGTGTTCGAACAGGGGCGCACGCCAGTGGCGATCTGCCAGGTGCTGGAACGCCGCCTGGCAGGCGTGCGGGTCGGCGCCCGCATCAATCGCGGCCCGGTATTCCTCGACAGCGCACCTTCGTATGGCGTGCGCGAGGGCGTCATGAAGCTCGTGCGCATGAACTGGCGCACCGGACGGGGCGGTCCGTTGCTGATCGCGCCGGCGCTGCCGGACTCCGAGGAAAACCGCACGTTGCTGCGTTCGCTGGGGTTTCGCTGCCGGCGTGAACGGGGCTGGTGCTCGTCGCTGATCGACCTCGGCCTGTCCGAAGAAGAAATACGCAAGCGGCTCAGTTCGTCGTGGCGCAATCACCTCAAGGGGGCCATGAAGAGCGGCCTGGAACTGCGCGTCTCGCAAAGCGACGGCTCGTACCAGTGGATGGTCGAGCGGCACCAGGAAAACATGCGCGCCAAGGGCTTCGCCGGCCCGAAGCCAGATTTGCTGCTGGCGCTGCACGCCGCCGACCCGAACGAGGTCCAGGTCCTGCAGGCGCTGCATCAGGATCGCCCGGTGGCCGGCATGATCCTGGCGCGCTTCGGCCACACCGTCGAGCACTACGTCGGCTGGTTCGGTCCGGAAGGACGCAAGCTCCAGAGCGGCAATTACCTCTACTGGCAGGCGATATGCGAATCGAAGAAGGCTGGATATCGCTGGTTCGACGTGGGCGGTTACGACACCAATGACAAGTTCGGCCACTTCAAGATGAACATGCGCGGCCACGAGTACAGGCTGGCCGGGGAATGGCTGGGACTCTGACATGTGCGGTGTCCGCCTGAAGAAAAATGACGAACTCGGGATGAGGGGACGGTTGAGCGCACTGCATGCGCCTGCTTCCGGCAACGACCTGTTGCGTGATTTTTTCTTGTATGGCGGCGCGCGCGGGCTGTGCACGGCCGCGGGGTGTTGATCAATATCGGGGATGTGCGACGCGCTCTCTAGTAACGTTGAACCGTCGAATTGATTGGCATAGTCGAACAACAACGTGAACATTGAAGTCCTGCTGCATCCCCTATTCCATCCGTGCCAGGCGTCGCAGCAGCGACGGAAAGCCGCTGTGCACAGCGCCGCCTCTGCGTCACCACGCTACTCGGCGCCACAGCGGCAGTTTGCTGATCGCAGGCCTGCACAAACTCTGCGCCGCGCGCAGCATCCAAAAACCGCCGCCAACAAATAGGTGAAACGTGCGCCTTTCCCTTTCCCTCGACGCCCAGTCCACGTCACACTGCATATACCAAGTGCGGTCGATCCGCTCCCTGAAGGAATGGGAGTGTCATTTTTCCCGGTTGCCGCGCACGCATATGACGCAGGCCCATGCCTATGGCGAGGCCAAGGCCGCGACAGGATCGCTGCATGCGCAGCGCTACCTCATCGAGTACAACGGCGCGCCGGTGGCCATGGTCCAGGCGCTGGTCCTGCGCGCAGCGGGCATTGCGCTCGGCGCACGCATCAATCGCGGTCCGCTTTTCTTTGACGAGACGCCGTCTCTCGCGCTACGCGAAGGCGTGATGCAGGCCATCCGCAGATACTGGCGCATCGGGAGACACGGAGCCCTGCTCATCGCGCCGGCACTGGACGATACATCGGAGAATCGGGCGCTGCTGCACCGGCTAGGCTATCGCCTGCGCAAGGAGCAGGGCTGGTGTTCCGCGCTCGTCGACCTCTCGCCCCCGGAGGAAGAAATTCAAAAGCGCTTCGCGCCGGTATGGCGCAATCGCCTCAGGGCTGCACAGAAGAGCGGCCTCGAAATCCGTCACTGCAATGACGTACAGGGCCTGGAATGGATGCTGGACCGGCACGAACAAAACCAGCGTACCAAGCGATTTAACGGTGCGAGCCGTGCGCTGCTCAAGGCGCTCTACATGGCCAAGCCCGGCGATTTCCGCATCCTGCAGGCGATGGCGGGCAGTCGTGCGGTAGGGGGGCTGGTCCTGTACCGCTTCGGGGATCGTGCCGAGTACTACGTGGGCTGGTTCGGTGACGACGGTCGCAAGCTCAACTGCGGCAACTTCCTCTACTGGCACGCGATCTGCGAAGCCAAGCGGCTCGGCCATCGCTGGTTCGATGTCGGCGGCTACTACTCCTCGGACAAGTTCGGGCACTTCAAGCAGAACCTGCGCGGCACGGAATATCGTCTCGCCGGGGAATGGCTGTCTCTCTGAGGGCGTATCCGCCTGCGCCTTCGGGCGCAGGCACTGATGTGCCTTACTTTTGCGGGCTCTCAAGACCGGCAGTATCGTGCGGATTACCTTAGATCACATGCCCCGTTCGCTGCGGCCAACGTGCCTGGGGCACCGTGGATGGCGCGGCACAGGTGTGGAGCGAGCGTGCGGGAAGCGCGCACCTGAAAAGCGGCGAACAGAGCGTTTTCGCCGCCGAACGACAATGTCGACCAGCGCTGCGCCATTTCCTTTCAAACTCGTCCGGTCTTTTTGCACTTGCTCGTCCCCTGCCTGCAGGGGGAGCTTCGCGCATGCCGGGAAACGGACCTGCACCAATGAGCGGAAGCGCGCATAAATTTCCCCATCGTTTTGACTGGCGCCCGGCATCGGGCATGTTAACGGAGATCGATAGCTGCAGCGAGCCATCCGACTCTCACCTCTTCGCAAGCCCGGCTTATGTTCGCGCGTTCCAAAGCATGCAAGCCGTGCATGATCTTGTAGCGGAGCGCGGCGACATGCCTGCCGCGACCCTGCTGTTCAGGGTTGAGCGGGGACGTGCCACGATGCTGACCGAGTTTGTCGATTTCAGCGCCGAAGACATGGAGCATGCGGCGGGCGCAGTCTTTCAACGTTTCCCGGACGTGGGCGTGGTCAGCATGCCGGCAGTCCAGCGCAGACATGCGCTTGAACGATTTCCCGCCCGCTGTTATACCGACCGTGCCGATATCGTCATCGCCTTGCCCGATACGACGGAGGCCTATACGGCCTCGTTGAGCCAATCCACGCGCTCGACGGTGCGCAACCGGCTCAACCGCTTGCGCCGCGAGCACCCGAGCATGACGGTGCGCGCGGAGGACGGATGGAGTGCCGACCCGGACCTGATCTCGCGGCTGGTCGCCATGTCAAATGCACGCCTGAGCGACACGGGCCGGCACAGCTACAACGATGCCGGCATGGTGCACAACTTTCACCGGCTCGCCGCAACCAGCCGTTCCCTGCTACTGACGATCTGGATCGACGGCCAACTCTGCGGCGGATCCTGGAACGTGCGCGCGGGATCTGGATACTTCGGCTTCATCAACACCTTCGATCAACGCTACAGCCGCTACAGCCTGGGCATGCTGTCGGCCTATCTCAGCGTGTGCGAGGCGATCCGGCAGGGCGCCCGGCGCTTTCACACGGGCTGGCAGCGCTACGATTACAAGTATCAGCTGGGCGGTGCGGAGCAGCCCAGCTGGCGCTATGAGATCTATCGTTCCCAGCTGCACTGCGTGCGTCGCGCGCCGCAAATCGTGCTCGACGTGGCAGAAGACCGGATGCGGCAACTGAAGACCTGGATGCAGGCACCCGAACGCAGGAACAGATTCCTCACGCGCGCGGCAACCGCATCCGTGAACCGGGTGCGCGCGCTGGCCGGCCGGCACACGGACCGGGCCGCCGCGAAGGATCGTTGATCCAGCTCCACGTCGACGATACTTCCCCGCGTTACCGTTGGCACCTCCCGCAGCGCAAAGCCGAAATGTCATGAACGTGGAAGACTTGCTGCACCCTCTGCTCAATTCCTACCTGAAGTCGCCCCAATGGGTAAAAAACTCGGTGGGACGGGCCTATTCGGCTGTCCCCGTGTCGTGGCGGCGCGGACGTAATTACCGCCGCTTCGTCGAGGAGGCAAAGCCGCGCCCGGAGGCGCAGCTGCGGGATTTGACGACGGCCAAGCTTGCCCGCACCCTGCATCACGCGCTGCACTCCGCCACCGCCTATCGTCCGTGGCGCGCCCTGGCGTCCGAGCTGGCCGATCCGGTCGCGGTCCTGCGCTGTCTGCCGCTCATATCGAAGGAAGACGTCAAGCGCGACGTGAACAGTTTCCTCGCGCATGACGTCGATCCCGCCTTGCGCATGAAAATGTTCACCGGCGGTTCCACCTCTCTTCCGATGACGCTTTACCTGCACAAGGGCGTCACCCGTGCCAAGGAATACGCGTATATCGAAGCCTTTCATCGCCGCGCCGGCATGCGCGAGCATGACGTGGTCGCGACGCTGCGCGGGAACCTCGAACCGGGAGCCGGCAACGGCGAGGGCATGTGGGCCTACGAGCCGATCAAGCGTCAGCTCATGCTCAGCAACGAGCATCTGTCTCCGGAACACATGCCGCAGTACGTGGAGGCGATGCGTCGCTGGAAGCCACGCTTCATCCAGGCCTATCCGAGCGCGGCCTGGGCGCTGGCGCAGTGGTTCCGGCAAAAGCCGGACAACGACGTCACCGGGCGGATCGAGGCAGTCATGCTGTTCTCGGAAACCGTGCCCGCCGATCAGCTGACGCTCCTGCGCGCGGTATTTGATTGTCCCGTGCTGTGCCATTACGGACATTCGGAGCGTCTCCTGATGGCTGCGACGATGCCGGATGACGACCGTTATTTCTTCTGGCCGCAGTACGGCTACTTCGAACTGGTCGACGCGGACGGCAACGTCATCGAGCGCCCGGGGGAGCTCGGAGAAATCGTCGGAACCGGCTTCGACAATGACGTCATGCCGCTCGTGCGCTATCGCACCGGCGACATGGCGATGCTCTCCGACCGCCCGCATCCGCTCTTGCCGGGCTTTCCAGCAGTCGAACGCGTCGAAGGGCGGATTCAGGAATTCATCGTCTGCGAGGGCGGCCGTGTGGTCGGCCTGAACGCGCTCACCACCGCAAGACAGCACCCGTTGCTGGAGTTCGCACATGCCATTCAGTTCGAGCAGCGCGCAATCGGCAAGCTGACGATCTGCCTGGTCATGCCGCGCCGCCTGTCCGCCGATGAACTCAGGCAGATCGCAGCCAGCATGGAGTCCCGCATCGGAACCGGCTGCACGGTGGAGGCGCTGCAAGTCGAGCGCATCGAGCGCACCGCGCGCGGCAAGGCGCTGATGCTGCGCCAGCATCTGGATATGCGTCCGTATTTCCGTCGGATAGAGGGAGCGCAGGCAGCATGAATGCAAGGATCGACACGTCGGCGCGAGCAGGGGGCGACAAGCGGCGCATCGTCATGCTCGGCACCGACTTCCATACGAAGGGCGGCATTTCCTCGGTCGTCAACGTGTACCGCGAGACTGGGCTATTCGAACGCTTTCCGATCGTCTACCTCGCTTCGCACGTCGATGGACCCGCGTCCCAGAAGATCCGCTACTTCGCGACAGCCTGGGTGCGCTACATGGCCATGCTGCTCATGGGCCGGGTGGCGGCGGTCCACATCCATGTTTCCACGGACATGAGCTTCTGGCGCAAGCTGACCTTCATCCTGCCGACCTACGCGTTCGGCGTGCCGGCCATCCTGCATCTGCACGGTGCCGACTTCGATACCTGGTACGCGCGCGGGCCGAAGTTCAAGCAGTGGATCATGCGCTACGCCTTCGACCGCGCGGCCAGCCTGCTCGTGCTCTCGCAGAGCTGGCGCAAATGGGCGCAAAGCGTGAGCCGCAATCCTTCGATCGTCTCGATCTACAACCCGGTGCGCGTGCCGACCGCGACCGAGTACGCCACCCGCGACGCGGCCAGCCTGCTGTTTCTCGGGC
>DATLGF010000272.1:0-3307 GCA_035540575.1 Noviherbaspirillum sp. | reverse complement strand
TTTCCGGCGTCGTCGCGCACCGCTGCCTCGATCGCGGAGGCGTTGATGACGCAGGAGCGGTGGATCTGCCAGAACTGCTCCGGGTCCAGCCGGGGCAGCAGTTCCTTCAGGCTGGTGCGGATCAGCGCCTCCCCTTGGGCGGTGATGACGGCGACGTACTTGTCACCCGCTTGCAGGGCCAGCACCTCGTTTACCGCAATCATGCGCACCTGGTTGCCGATGGCGGCGCGGATGAAGCGCAGCCGATCGGCGCCCATTGCCGGCGCGGCCAGCACATGCAGCCGTTCGATCGCCCGTGCGAGCTCACCCGCGCGGTCGGGCTGCGCGGCCAGCCGTTCGCGCAGGCGCGCGACCGTGCGGGCAAGGCGCGCGTCGGCCACCGGCTTGAGCACGTAGTCGACCGCCGCCTGCTCGAATGCCTCGAGCGCGTAGTCGTCGTAGGCGGTGACGAACACGATCAGCGGAAACGGCCGCTCCTCGTGCCATTCCTCGGCCAGCTCCCCGACGGCTTCCAGCCCGCTCTTGCCGGGCATCTTGATGTCGAGGAACAGCACGTCCGGCGCCAGTGCCAGCGCTTGTTCGACCGCGGCGACGCCATTGCCGGCCATGCTGGTCCGAAGCTCCGGCCACAAGCGGGCCAGCGCGTCCCGCAGGGCCTGCGCAAGGATGGGTTCGTCTTCGGCGATCAGGGCCAGCGGTCCGTTATTCATAGCGGAATCGTGAGCGTCGCACGCAGCCCGCAGGGCTGGTTCGGTTGCAGCAAGAGGCTCGCGTGGCCGCCGAACAGCGCAGCCAGCCGCTCGCGCACGTTCGCGAGACCCGTGCCGCCGCCGGCGGTATGCGCGTGGCAGGCGTCGCCCAGGCCGGTGTCGCAAACGCTCAGCACCAGTTCCCGGTCGCGCCGCGTCGCCTTGACCTCCAGCGCGCCGCCATCGAGCTTCGGCTCCAAACCATGCTTGATCGCGTTTTCAACGAGGGGCTGCAGCAGCATCGGCGGCACCGGCAGTGCGGCCAGTTCGGCGGGAAGGTCGAGGCGGTAGGACAGCCGCGCATCCATGCGGACCTTCATCAGCCCGAGATAGGCGTCGAGCAGCGCGAACTCCTGCTCGAGGGTCACCGCCTGCGCGCGTGAGGACGAGAGCGAGGCGCGCAGGTACTGGATCAGCTGGTCGAGCATCGCGCCGGCGCGCGGCGGATCGACCGCGATCAAGCCCTGCAGGTTTGCGAGGGTATTGAACAGCATGTGCGGTTCGGTCTGAGCCTGGAGAAGCTGCAGCTGCGCCTGCAGCGCGCGCCGCTCGATCTCGGCCGCGCGCGCCTTCTCCGCTGCCGCTTCCGCCTTCAGGTGTTCGAGCCGCTCCCGGCTCCAGAAGAACCAGGTGATGCCCAGGCAGACCAGCACCAGCATCACGATTGCGCCAGGCACATTGCCGCTGCGAACTCCGGCAATCTCCAACGAAGGAATGCCGGTGAGCGCGCCGGCGATGCGGCTGCCGATCAACTGGGCAGCGGGGATCGACACTGCAAGCAGCAGCAGGAAGGGCACAAGCGGCGGCGCGCGATGCGGCCACAGCAGCAGGCGCGTGCCGTCGATGAAGGTGACGGCCAGCGTGCCGATGCACATCGAGATCACGATGTTGTCCGTCAGTGAATCGTGTATGCGCAGCACGTAGGTGATGAACAGCGCGATCGCAACATTGAATACCGAGACGATCGCCACATCGATCGCGAAGCGGCGCAGGCGGGGATAGGCAACGGCGGGAGCGGGAGGGGCCAGATTCATTCCGGGCTGCGGATCTTGTTCATCTCGTTGGCGATCATGCGCTCCTTCCAGCGTGCGCCTGGCGCATGCAGGAAGACGGCAAGCGCATGAAATAGTAACCCGACTCCCCAGCCAAGGAGCGGCCACACCGACCAGGGTCGCGTCGGGACCGTGAACAGGTTCAGCGCGACCAGGCCGGCATTGACGGTCAGATACACGCCCAGGTGGATGAAGAAGCCGATCCTGCGTTCGACATGCCGGCGGGCCAGGCGATAGCGTTGCGTGGTTTCCATCGTGTGCTCCTTATGCGATTCCGAGCGCGCCCCAAACAAGGTCGCCCAGCAGGCGACCCGGCAGCAGCGTGAAGGCGCCGGCGATGACAAGGCCGGCGTAGGTCGCCGTCATGCCGGCACGGTGCGCGCGTATGCGGCCGCGCGCCGCCGCAAACACGGCGGCGGAGACGCCCGCGAGCGTCACCACGGAAAGAATGTGGATGGCCGAAAAGTGGCCGCTGGTCTTGATCCCGAACGAAATCAGCGCGGTCGACACCATCAGGCCGACCCAGATGCGCCCGAGGACCCGGTGCAGGCGCGTGCCCTTGCGCAGCGCCAGCGTCGCACCGCCGAAGACGACCGCGCCGAGCGCGGTGTAGATGTGGGCGAGGATGACGGGACTGAATTCCATGCTGGCCTCCATTGCGGTTTCTTGCAGTGGAGGCAGTGTCGCCGGGCGGGACGCGGCGCGCGAGCGGATTGCGACGAGTTGCGGGAAGCGGGGAGCAAACTGCGGATTCCGGGGATGAACGGATCGGCAACCGCAGGACACTCCGCCGTCGTTCAGGGCGCCGAACGCCATTCAGTTGGCGAACAACGTTGTTATGTCGCTCCCGCGCAGACGGAAGCCCAGCTCGGTCGTGCGCGGTCCTACAGGCGGTTGAACTGGGTTCCCGCCTAAGCGGGCGCCGCCTAGGGGGAACGACAAAGCAAGAGTATTCGCTGAATTAAAAGGAATTCGATCAGGGCGCCGGTTTCGGCCGGGCTTCCTCGCGCCGGTTGAATCCCGCCACCATGTCGAAACGGAACAGCCGGCATTCGAGCGCGCCGTTGTAGAACGGGGTCTTGCGCGATTCTTTCAGGCGCAGCATTTTCGGCAGGCCCAGATCGGCGGTGAACAGGAAGACCTGCCAGCCGGCAAAGCGCTGCTTCAAGGTCGTGCTGAACGCGCTGTAGAACGCAGCGGCAAGTTCGTCCGGCGCCTGGCTGCGGTCGCCCCGCACGCCGATGCGTTCGCCATATGGCGGATTCGTGAGGATGATGCCGGGCGTTTCGACCGGCGGGCGGATCTCCTGCGCCTCGACCTGCTTGAGCGGCACCTCGAACTGTATGCCGGCATTGCGCAGGTTGTTGCGCGTCATGACGATCATGTCGCCGGAGATGTCGCTGCCGAACAAGGTCGGTGCGGTCGGCAGCGGGTTCGGCTTGAAGCTGCCCTTGATGGCCAGCCATTCGTCCGCGTCGAACCCGGCGAATTTCTCGAACGCGAAGC
>DATLGF010000271.1:0-5038 GCA_035540575.1 Noviherbaspirillum sp. | reverse complement strand
ACATAGCCGATGTGCGGCGTGGCGAGCACGGTGGGGATCTTCAGCAGCGCATCGTCGGCCGGCAGCGGCTCGCTTTCGAACACATCGAGCGCCGCGTATCCGGGGCGGCCGCGGTGCAAGGCCGCTTGCAGCGCACCGGGCGCGATCAGCTCGGCGCGGCTGGTGTTGACGATGAGCGCATCCCGCCGCATGCGCGCCAGGTCGTCAGGGCCGACCAGAGCGCGCGTGGCCTCGTTCAGGCGCAGATGCAGGCTCAGCACATCGGACTGCCCGAACAGCGCCTCTTTCGATTCGGCCGCTTCGAAACCGTCGGCCACCGCTGCCGCGCGGCTCGTTTCGCTGCCCCACACCAGCACGCGCATGCCGAACGCCCGTCCGTAGCCGGCCACGAGCCGGCCGATGCGGCCGTAGCTCCAGATGCCGAGGGTGCGTCCCTTGAGCACCCGGCCCAGGGTATTGAGTTCGGGATTGATCGACGCCGTCTGCCAGCGGCCCTCGCGCAGGTTGGTCGCGTACTGCGGCACCTTGCGCATGGCCGCCATGATCAGCGCCCAAGTCAGTTCGGCCGGTGCGGTCGGATCGCCGACGCCTTCGGCCACCGCCACACCGCGCGCGTGCGCCGCAGCCAGGTCGATGTGCGCGCCCACGCGCCCGGTCTGGGCGAGCAGCCTGAGCTTCGGAAGACGTTGCAAAAGCGCCGCAGTGATCGCGGTGCGCTCGCGGTTGAGCACCAGCACCTCGAATTCCGCAAGGCGCAGCGCAAGCTGCATCAAACCGCGTGCGCTGTTCGTGAACACCTTGACATCATGTCCGTCCAAAAGGCGGAAACAGTCGAGATGTCGCACGCAATCCTGGTAATCGTCGAGTATCGCGATTTTCATTGCTGGAAGGACGTTGCAAGGCTGAACTGGAAAATTGCGACGGTAAAGCCGCTGCCCCCGTATTGCCTACTACATTAGTCGACAATTATTCCTACAAATTTGTTGTAACTCATTGAGGGGGCAGGGGACCGGCGTGTACAATCGCCACCTTATTGAAGGGGTAATGAGCGCTCGTCGCACAACAGGAGGACTCCATGACCCCACTCCACCGGCCCGGGCAATTATTTCATTTTCGGGCCGGACGCGCCCGGACGCCGCATGCGCCCGGCGCCGCCGACATGACCGCCGTACGCAAGCCCTTCCCGCGCTGCACCAGCCACGAGCTGTCCACGACGATCCTGCCGCCCCGGAACCAGACCGAATTCTTTATTTGCTTTAAAGGGAGTTTGTATGAACCAACCGGTTATGGGAGGCATTGCACCATTGAATGCACCGTCCTACGTTAAACAGCGCAAGCTGCTCAACTGGGTCGCCGAGATCGCGGCCCTGACGAAGCCCGAGCGCATCTACTGGTGCGACGGGTCGCAGGAAGAGTACGACCGCCTGTGCGCCGAGATGGTTGCCGCCGGCACGCTGAAGAAGCTCAACGAAGCCAAGCGCCCGAACAGCTATCTCGCGCTGTCCGATCCGTCCGATGTCGCCCGCGTCGAAGACCGCACCTTCATCTGCTCGCAGAAACAGGAAGACGCCGGCCCGACCAACAACTGGGTCGCCCCGGCCGAAATGCGCGTCACGTTGAACGGCCTGTTCGACGGCTGCATGCGCGGCCGCACGATGTACGTGGTGCCGTTCTCGATGGGCCCGCTGGGTTCGCCGATCGCCCATATCGGCGTCGAGCTGTCCGATTCGCCGTATGTGGCGGTCAACATGCGCATCATGACGCGCATGGGACGTGCGGTCTACGACGTGCTCGGCGAAGACGGCGATTTCGTCCCCTGCGTGCACACGGTCGGCAAGCCGCTCGCCGCCGGAGAGCAGGACGTGCCGTGGCCGTGCAACCCGACCAAGTACATCGTCCACTACCCGGAAACCCGCGAGATCTGGTCGTTCGGCTCCGGCTACGGCGGCAACGCGCTGCTCGGCAAGAAATGCTTCGCACTGCGCATCGCCTCCACCATGGGCCGCGACCAGGGCTGGCTGGCTGAACACATGCTGATCCTCGGCGTCGAGTCGCCCGAGGGCAAGAAGCATTACGTGGCCGCCGCCTTCCCGTCGGCCTGCGGCAAGACCAACTTCGCGATGCTGATCCCGCCCAAGGCCTTCAACGGCTGGAAGGTGACCACCATCGGCGACGACATCGCCTGGATCAAGCCGGGCGCCGACGGCCGCCTGTATGCGATCAACCCGGAAGCCGGCTACTTCGGCGTGGCGCCCGGCACCAACAGCAGCTCCAACGCCAACTGCATGGCCTCGCTGTCGGCCAACGCGATCTTCACGAACGTCGCGCTGACCGATGACGGCGACGTCTGGTGGGAAGGCATGAGCAAGGAGCCGCCGGCGCACCTGATCGACTGGCAGGGCAAGGACTGGACGCCGCAGATCGCCAAGGAAACCGGCCGCAAGGCCGCGCATCCGAACGCGCGCTTCACGGTGGCCGCAACCCAGAACCCGGTGATCGATCCGGCCTGGGACGACCCGGCCGGCGTGCCGATCTCGGCCTTCATCTTCGGCGGCCGCCGCTCGACCACGGTGCCGCTGGTGACCGAGGCGCGCAACTGGGTCGAAGGCGTGTACATGGCCGCGACCATGGGTTCGGAAACCACCGCCGCGGCCGCCGGCCAGCAGGGCGTGGTGCGCCGCGATCCGTTCGCGATGCTGCCGTTCATGGGCTACAACATGAGCGACTACTTCCAGCACTGGCTCGACATGGGCAAGAAGATCGCCGCGTCGCCGGCCGAGCTGCCGAAGATCTACTGCGTGAACTGGTTCCGCACCGACGAAAACGGAAAGTTCGTCTGGCCGGGCTTCGGTGACAACATGCGCGTCTTGAAGTGGATGCTCGACCGCATCGAAGGCAATGCCGGCGGCGTCGAGCACATCTTCGGCGTGACGCCGCGCTACGAGGACATCAAGTGGGACGGGCTGGAGTTCTCCCGTGAGCAGTTCGACAAGATCACCTCGATCGACAAGAGCGCCTGGGAGGCGGAACTGAAGCTGCACGCCGAGCTGTTCGAGAAGCTGAAGTACCACCTGCCGTCGGAGCTGGAATCGACCAAGGCGATGCTGGAGAAGCGCCTGGCGGCCTGATCGCCACGTTCGATCCAGTCCTTTCAGGAAGGCGCGGCGGAGCAATCCGCCGCGCCTTTTTTCATGGCCGGGCGGGTGCCTTCCCGAAAAAACCTGGATCGCGGCGGGCACGGCGAACAAACTGTCGTTCCGAGCGCAGCGAGGAATCTCCGGTGTGCGAGGCGACGAGGTCCCGCGCTGTGCTCGGGACGACAGGAAGTTGGGGTTTGCGCCGTGTATCGCCGTGTTCGCCGTGGAGAAGAACAGTTGCCCAAACGCTGAACCACGGCGACCACCGCGAGAAAAGCCCGTCATTCCTGGCACAGCGCCGTATCCGCCCGGTTCCCGCCCGGCATCTCCGGCCGCGCCGGCGAATCTGCGGCTATCCACAATTGTCGCCCCCCTCCCGCCTCGCAATAATCGCGCTGCGCCTTTCTGCCCCCGGCGGAAGGCTGGCGGACGAGGCCCATCCTTCCTCACCTCGCCATGCGATTCAACGCGCTGCGCGTTCCCCTTGCTATTCATTCGGAGACAGCATGAACCTTAGACAATTCATCAAACGCTGGGGCGCCAGCGTGCTGGTGACGGGCATAGGCATTGCCACCGTCGTCGGCGGCCTTGGCCATCACGTGGGTACCGCGGCCCGCATGGGGCCGGGCTATTTCCCGGTCGCCCTCGGCATTCTTCTGATCGGCCTCGGCATCATCGTCGGCCTGATCACGGACCGCGACGCGCTCAAGGATGAGCAGGTCGAGGAGCATGTCGTCGACCTGCGCGGCTGGGGCTGCATCATCGCCGGCATCATCCTGTTCATGATCCTCGGCGAGTACGCCGGCTTCATCCCCGCCACCTTCGTGCTGGTGTTCGTCGCCGCGCTCGGCGACCGCGAGAACACGCTGAAATCCGCCGCGATCCTCGCGGCCGGCGTCACCGTCTTCGGCGTGCTGGTGTTCACCCAGCTCCTCGAGCTCAACATCCCTCTCTTCAAGTTCGGGAGCTAAACCATGATGGACACACTGAATGGCATGCTGCTCGGGTTCGGCACCGCGCTCGCACCCGGCAACCTGATGTATGCGTTCCTCGGCGTCGTTTTGGGCAACGTGGTCGGCGTGCTGCCGGGCATCGGCCCGCTCGCGGCGATTTCGATGCTGCTGCCGATCACCTTCTCGATCGAACCGGCGGCCGCGCTGATGATGCTGGCCGGTATCTACTACGGCGCGCAGTACGGCGGCGCGACCACCTCGATCATGCTGAACCTGCCCGGCGTGGCTTCGCACGCGGTGACCTGTCTCGACGGCCACCCGATGGCGAAGAAGGGCCGCGCCGGTGCAGCGCTGCTGCTGGCGATGCTGGCCTCGTTCTTCGGCGCGACGATCGGCATCCTGATCATGATGTTCTTCTCGCCGATCATTTCCGAGACCGCGCTGAAGTTCGGCCCGGCCGAGTACTTCTCGATGATGGTGCTGGGCCTGTTGGCCGCGACCACGCTGTCCCAGGGTTCGGCAGTCAAGGGCGTGGTGATGGTGGTGCTGGGCATCGTGCTGGGCGTGGTCGGCACCGACGTGAACACCGGTACCGCCCGCTTCACCTTCGGCATCCCGCACCTGTATGACGGCATCAGCCTGGTCGCGCTGGCGATGGGCCTGTTCGGCATCGCCGACGTGCTGCGCAGCGTGAACCGCATCGGCAAGGCCAATGTGCAGGGCAAGGGCGTGGGCTGGCGCAACCTGAAGCTGACGAAGGAAGAGACGCGCCGTTCGATCAAGCCGATGGCGCGCGGCACCGGTATCGGCGCGTTCTTCGGCGTGCTGCCGGGCACCGGCTCGACGATCGCCTCGTTCATGTCGTATGCGCTCGAGAAGAAGGTGTCGAAGACGCCGCAGGCGTTCGGCAAGGGCGCGGTCGAAGGGGTGGTCGGGCCGGAGGCGTCG
>DATLGF010000270.1:0-5514 GCA_035540575.1 Noviherbaspirillum sp. | reverse complement strand
ACGGTGGGTCGGGTCGGCGGCGACACCTTCGGCGTTCTCGGCGACGCCGCCCTCGTCAATCCGTCCATCCTGCTGGCACTGTTCGACGAGCCATTCCAGATCGACGGGCAGGAAGTCCAGGTGACCGCCACCGCGGGTCTTGTCCGGCTGACCGACTATGAGGGCAGTTCCTCCGACGCGCTGAAGGATGCCGACATCGCGCTAAAGCGCGCCAAGATCCAGCAGCGCGCCGGTCACTTCTACTTCTCGCGCAGCATGGGCGCCGACGTGCGCGAGCGCGTGCGCATGATGCACGCATTGCGCAATGCCTGCGAACAGAACGAACTCTTCCTCGTCTACCAGCCGCAGATCGATCTGCCCACGCGCAGGCCGATCGGTGCCGAAGCCCTGCTGCGCTGGAAGACCAGCGACGGCAGCTTCATCTCGCCTGATCGATTCATCCCGATTGCCGAGTACTCGGGACTGATCATCGACATTGGCGAGCGCGTGATGCGCGAGGCCTGCCGCGAACTGATGCGCCTGCGCGGGCTCGGATTCACCGATTTCACGATGTCGATCAATGTGTCGCAGGTGCAGTTCCGCCACACGCGCTTCCTCGAAACGCTGCGCGCGGTGCTGGCCGAGACCGGTGCCCCGCCGTCGCGCATTGAACTGGAGATCACCGAATCGATCGCGATGGAGGAGCCGGACAATCTGATACGCCTGCTCGGCCAGATCAAGCAGACCGGCGTGAACATTGCAATCGACGATTTCGGCACCGGATTCTCTTCGCTCAGCTACTTGCAGCGGCTGCAGGCCGACCGCCTGAAGATCGACCGCAGCTTCGTGACCGAGATCACCCAGTCCGCGCGCGGCAGCAGCATCGCCGAAATGGTGATCCAGCTCGGGCGCAACCTGGGGATTGCCGTCGTGGCCGAAGGCGTGGAGGACGAACGCCAGGCCGGCATACTGGATCGCCTCGGCTGTCCGTATGCGCAGGGCTACCTGTTCGCACGCCCTATGACGGCTGAACAGCTGACTGCCTGGCTCGGAAAGAACGGCGCGCGCTGAGCGCGGGGCGGCATGGCAAGGTTCGCCAAAAGACGCACGCTGACGCTGCGACGCGCAATCGTCCTGGTCGTTGTGCTCGGCCTCGTTCTGCCGGCCCTGCTCGTCAGCGGCTATACCTGGTTCATGCGCTACCACCAGGGCTTGCGCGCCCAGACCCAGGAGCTGCTGCAGCAAAACGCCGACATTCTTGCCAACGGCATGCAGGAACCGCTATGGAACATCAACCAGGAAAGCGGACGCGCGCTGCTCGAGGCCATGATGTCGCGCAACGAGGACATCGTGCGCATCGAAGTGCGGGACAACCAGCTCGGCCTGTTTGCGGTAGGGGAACAGCCGGAGCGGCGCAGCGGCTTTACCGCCGCCACCGAGAAGCCGGTCGTCTATCGCGGCAGCACGATCGGCTCGGTGAGAATCGAGGTGGGCAGCGCGCGACTGCGCCAGGTCATGATCGACAACCTCGCCGGCTCGATGATCGCGGTGCTGGCGCAGATATTTCTGTCCGTCGCCCTGATCGTGATCCTGCTCGAACGCCGGCTCGTTCGCCCGCTGGAACGCCTGCATGCCGGCGCCGAGCGTCTCGCCTTGCGCAGGCTCGATGAGCCGTTCACCTGGCGGCGCCTCGACGAGATCGGCATGCTGAGCCGGCGCATGGAGGAGACACGGATCAGTCTGCGCAGGCTGTTCGAGGAACTCGACCGCAAGAATCGCGAGCTGGAGCAGGACATCGACAAGCGCAAGCGCATCGAGCAGGAGCTGCACGAGCGAGAGACGCGCTTTCGCGTGCTGGTTGAGCAAAGTCCGATCGCGATCATCGAATGGGACCGGCACCACCAGGTCATCGAATGGAACGCCGCCGCCGAGCGCATCTTCGGCTACACGCGCGAGCAAGCCATTGGGCGTCACGCGAGCTTCCTGCTTCCGAATGCGAGCAGGGAAACCGCGAACGCCGTCCTCACGCGCATCGGCAACTCTCGCACCGAAGCCCGCAACGTGGCACACAACCGGCGCGCCGACGGCAGCATCATCACCTGCCAGTGGAGCCATACGCGCATTGCCGAGGGCAGCCGCGCCGACCGCCTGCTGTCGATCGCCGAGGACATCACGGAAAAGCGCCGTTCGGAAGAAGCGCTCAGTCTGTCCGAAGCAAAATTTGCCGGCGCCTTCCAATGCAATCCTGATCCGATTTCAATTGCCCGTCTGAGCGACTGGCTGATGATCGACGTCAACCAGACATTCGAGCAAGTCACCGGCTACAGCCGCGAAGAAGTAATGGGCAGGACCGCGATCGAGCTGGAGCTTTGGCATCAGACGGATCAACGCAAGGCGCTGGTCCGCCAGCTGATGGTTTCGGATGTCCTGCGCAACTTCGAGTGGGACATGCGGACCAGAAGCGGCAGCGTGCGCAAGTGTCTGATGAATGCGACCCTGTTCTCGGCCGGGAGCGAGCGCTACATTCTGGCCGTCATGCGCGACATCACCGACCAGCGCCTGCTGGAGGAGCAAAAGACGGAGGCGGACCAGGCGCTGCTGCGCCTGGCCCAGGGAACGCGCGACATCGCCGGCGAGGCCTTCTTCGAATCGCTGGTCGCCGACCTCGCCTCGGCGCTGCGCACGCAGTGCGCGTACATCGGCCTGCGTGTCCCGCACGCGCAGGGCAACATCCGCACGCTGGCCGCGCATAGCCGCGGCATGCCCTTCTCCAATTTCGAGTACGGGGTTAGCGAAGGGCCGTGCTCAGAAACGCTGGCGGGCGACATCTGCATTCGTGCCTCCAACCTGATGGAGAAGTACCCACGGGCGCGCTGGGCCACAGACACGAAGTGGCAAAGCTACGCGGGCGCACCACTGCGCGACACGGCGGGCAATACGATCGGCGTGCTGGCGGTACTTCACCCCGAGCCGCTGGGCAACCCCGACCTGGTCAGGTCGCTGCTGCGCGTATTCAGCGAGCGCGCCTCGGCCGAACTCGAACGCAAGCGCGCCGAGGAAGAATTGCGCAGCAGCGAGCGCCGCTTCCTCACCTTCTTCCAGTTCTCCCCGGTGGCGATGTATGTCACCCACCTGCGCGAGAACTATCCGATCCGCGACGCCAACGAAGCATTCGAGCAGCTCTTCCTCCATCCGCGCAGCAGCCTGGTCGGCCGCAGTTCCGCTGAAGTCGGCCTGTACAACGACCTGGACGACCGTGCGGCCCTCATCGATGAACTGACGGCCGCCGGGGCGACGCGCAGCCAGCGCGAGATCTGGATGCGCCGGGCGGACGGAAGCCGGGTGCTGGCGCAGGTGTCCGGACATTCGTTCGCGCTGGCGGGCGAAAAGCTCGCCATCCTTGCTTGCATCGACATCACCGACAAGCGGCGCATCGAGAACGAAGTGCGTGAACTCAACGCGAACCTGGAGCGGCGCGTGGTCGAGCGGACCGAGGAGCTGCAACAGACGAACCGGGAACTGGCCGCCACGCTGGAAACCCTGCACATGGCGCAGGAAGAACTGGTACGCAGCGAGAAGCTTGCGGCGCTTGGCGCGCTGGTGGCCGGGATCGCGCATGAGCTGAACACGCCGATCGGCAACAGCCTGATGGTTGCAAGCACACTTGCCGATCAGACGCGCGAAATCACAGCCCGCTTCCACGCAAGCGGGCTCAAGCGCTCGGACCTGGAAACCTACCTCGACGATGCCGACACGGCGGGCGAGATCATGGTGCGCAACCTGCAGCGCGCGGCCAACCTGGTCACCGGATTCAAGCAGGTGGCGGTCGACCAGACCAGCTCGCACAGGCGCCGGTTTTCGGTGGCCGAGGTGGTGTCCGAGGTCATGCTGACACTGTGGCCGACGCTACGGAAGACCGGTTTCACCTTTACCCAGAATGTTCCCCACAGCATGGTGATGGACAGCTATCCGGGACCGCTGGGCCAGGTGATCACCAATCTCGTGAATAATGCTGTGCTGCACGGTTTCGACGGCAGGCAGAGCGGCGCGGTGACGATATCGGCGAGCATGGCAGCCGAAGGCGCGATTGAACTCGTCATCGCCGACGATGGCGTAGGCATCCCTTCGGCGCATCTGAACCGGATCTTCGATCCCTTCTTCACCACCAAACTGGGTGCCGGCGGCTCCGGCCTGGGCCTGAACATCGTCCACAACATCGTGACCGGCGTTCTGGGTGGACGGTTGCGGGTCCAGAGCGAACCGGACAAAGGCAGTTCCTTTATCCTCATCCTCCCGGTGGCCGCGCCGGCTCGAGGCGACGAAGAGACAATGCCGCTTGGAATGGAACGGACAGGCGTCTGAGAGGGACCTGAACGGGGCGCGCCTATTCCTCGCGCGCGGGTGACGGCCAGTCGCGGATATAGGCCTTGAGCATCCGGTTCTCGAAGCTTTGCGCCTCGAACACGGCCTTGGCCACGTCGTAGAAGGAGATGACGCCGAGCAGCGTCCTGGCGCTGACGATCGGCACGTAGCGCGCGTGCCGTTCCAACATCAGGCGACGCACCTCATTGACCTCGGTATCCGGGGTGATGGTGATCGGGCCGTCGTCCATGTGCTTGCGCACGGTCGTCGAGCCCACGCTGCCCTTGTTGTCGCGCAGCGCCTGCATGACCTCGCGGAAGGTCAGCATGCCGACCAATTCGCCGAATTCCATCACCACCAGCGAGCCGATATCCTTCTCGGCCATGATTTCCACGGCTTCGGCCAGCGGCTTGTCCGGAGAAATGGTGTAGAGAATGTCGCCCTTGACCTTGAGGATTTCGGAAACTTTCATGTCTGCGCCTGCTTGTCGATGTTGCATCTGAATGTAGCGCAAGCGCGTTGAAAATGCCAGCGCGCCTGTCGCCGGCATGACAACGAGAAACGGCAGCCGGTGCTACGATGGCGGGCATTCGAATGACAAGACACGGAGACCTGCCATGACCGGCCCACGCTATCACGGCTTTGACACGCTATCGCTGCACGCAGGCGCAGCGCCCGACCCGACCACAGGCGCGCGCGCCACCCCGATCTACTTCACGACCTCGTACGTCTTCAAGGACTCCGACCACGCCGCTTCGCTGTTCAACATGGAGCGCGCGGGACATGTGTATTCGCGCATCTCGAACCCGACCAATGCGGTGCTGGAAGAACGCATCGCCGCGCTCGAAGGAGGGGTCGCCGGACTCGCGGTGGCAAGCGGACAGGCGGCGATGCACCTAGGTCTGGCGACCATCGCCGGAGCGGGCTCGCACGTCGTCGCCTCGCGCGCGCTGTACGGCGGCTCGCAGAATCTGCTCGCCTACACGATGAAGCGTTTCGGCATCGAGACCACCTTCGTCGATCCGCGCGACATCGATGCCTGGCGAGCAGCGATTCGTCCCAACACCAAGGTGCTGTTCGGGGAGACCCTCGGCAATCCCGGCCTCGACGTGCTCGACATTCCGCGTGTGGCCGAGCTCGCCCACGCGCACCATCTGCCGCTGATGGTGGACG
>DATLGF010000269.1:0-3407 GCA_035540575.1 Noviherbaspirillum sp. | reverse complement strand
GGCGTGACGGTCGAAGCTGAACTCGGTGTGCTCGGCTCGCTGGAAACCATGAAGGGCGACAAGGAAGACGGCCATGGCGCGGAAGGGACAATGACCCGTGAGCAGCTGCTGACCGACGTCAACCAGGCTGCCGACTTCGTCAAGCAGACCCAGTGCGATGCGCTGGCCATTGCAATCGGCACCTCGCACGGCGCCTACAAGTTCTCGCGCAAGCCGACCGGCGACATCCTGGCGATCCAGCGCATCAAGGAGATCCACGCGCGCATTCCGAATACCCACCTGGTGATGCACGGCTCTTCGTCGGTGCCGCAGGAACTGCTGGCCGAGATCCGCCAGTTCGGCGGCGACATGAAGGAAACCTACGGCGTGCCGGTGGAAGAGATCCAGGAAGGCATCAAGCATGGTGTCCGCAAGATCAACATCGACACCGACATCCGCCTCGCGATGACCGGCGCGATCCGCCGCTTCTTTGCCGAGAACCCGTCCAAGTTCGACCCGCGCGAATACCTGAAGCCGGCGCGCGAAGCGGCCAAGGGCATCTGCAAATCGCGCTTCATCGCCTTCGGTTGCGAAGGCCAGGCCGGCAAGATCAAGCCGATTCCGCTGGAAAAGATGGCCGAGAAGTACAAGAAGGGCGAACTGGCGCAGATCGTCCAGTAAAGTGCAGTAAAATCACGGGATTGCAGCAAACCGGCCGGCGGGTGTCCAAACACCCGCCGGTTTGGCTTTTTATTCGGGGCCCTGGCTGTTGTCCGAACGGTGTTCATCGTTGCGGCCACCCTCGCAATGTCTCCCCAGGCGCGGCCCGCCCAGGGGAACGACAGCTCGGAGAGCCTGCCTGCAAGCACCGGTGCCAGCCCGGATGACACGGCACCTGCCGTGCGCTCAAGAACCGGACTCGTATTGATTGGAAACCAAGTGGACCACCTCTACCAATCCACCATCACCTCCCTCCCGTTGCTCGGTCGCGGCAAGGTCCGCGACAACTATGCGGTCGGCAATGACAAGATCCTGATCGTGACGACCGACCGCCTGTCGGCGTTCGACGTGGTCATGAACGAGCCGATTCCGGGCAAGGGCAAGGTGCTGAACCAGATGTCGAACTTCTGGTTCGAGAAGCTGGCCGGCATCGTGCCGAATCACCTGACCGGGACTGCACCCGAATCGGTCGTCGCCGGCGACGAGGTCGAGCAGGTGCGCGGCCGGGCGGTCGTGGCCAAGCGCCTGAAGCCGATCCTGGTCGAAGCCGTGGTGCGCGGCTATCTGATCGGTTCCGGCTGGAAGGACTACCAGGCCGGCGGCGCGGTCTGCGGGATCGCGCTGCCTCCCGGACTGCGCCAGGCCGACAAGCTGCCCGAGCCGATCTTCACGCCGGCCGCGAAGGCCGACATCGGCGAGCACGACGAGAACATCAGCTATGCCGAGATGGAGAACCGTATCGGCAAGGAGCTCGCCGCAAAGATCCGCGACATCAGCATCCAGCTCTACAAGACCGCGGCCGACTATGCGGCTACGCGCGGCATCATCATTGCCGATACCAAGTTCGAATTCGGTCTCGACGAAAATGGCGTGCTGCATCTGATGGACGAGGTGCTGACCGCCGATTCCTCACGCTTCTGGCCGGCCGATTCGTATGCGCCGGGCAGCTCGCCGCCGTCCTTCGACAAGCAGTTCGTGCGCGACTACCTGGAAAGCCTCAAGCACTGGGACAAGGCACCGCCGGCGCCGGCGCTGCCGCCCGACGTGATCGAGAAGACGCGCGTGAAATACCTGGAGGCGCTGCAGCGCCTGACCGGTCGCGCGCTGGAGGACTGATCCAGACGGCGGTGGGAATGTGTGCGGTCTGCAGCGAGCATGCCAAGGTCTGGCGCTGTACGTCACGGTCCGGCACGCGCTCGAGATACCTCACTGCGTTCGGGATGACACGCCCTCGGCCGGCACCGCTCCAATCCGCAATGATTTTCTCTGACAAGTGAATTGACATGGCACAAAGTGACAAGCCCTTGGTCGGCGTCGTGATGGGGTCGTCCTCCGACTGGGATGTGATGCAGCATGCGGTCTCGCTGCTGAAGGAGTTCGGCGTGCCCCACGAGGCGAAGGTCGTGTCCGCCCACCGGATGCCAGACGAGATGTTCGCCTACGCCGAATCGGCGCGTGCCCGCGGCCTGCGCGCAATCATCGCGGGCGCCGGCGGCGCGGCCCACCTGCCGGGTATGATCGCGGCCAAGACCATCGTGCCGGTGCTCGGCGTGCCGGTGCCGTCCAAATACCTGCGCGGCGAGGATTCGCTGTTGTCCATCGTGCAGATGCCCAAGGGCATACCCGTTTCAACCTTTGCGATCGGCGAGGCCGGCGCGGCGAACGCGGCACTGGCTGCGATCGCCATGCTGGCGACGACCGACGAACAACTGGCTGCGCGCCTGTCGGACTTCCGCATGAAGCAGACACAGGCCGCGCAGGCAATGACTCTCCCGGAATGAACGACAAGCTTTCTCCCACGCTGCCCGCGGCTTCGCCTGCAGCCTGGCTGGGCGTGATGGGCGGCGGCCAGCTGGGCCGCATGTTCGTGCACGCCGCCCAGAAGATGGGCTTCAAGGTCGCGGTGCTGGAACCGGCGCGCGACTGCCCGGCCGGCGATGCGGCGGACCACCTGCTGACGGCCGACTACGCCGACGAAGCGGCACTGGCGGAGCTGGCGCTGCAATGCGCGGCGGTGACCACGGAATTCGAGAACGTGCCGGCGCAAAGCCTGGCCTTCCTCGGCGAACGCATCTTCGCCGCGCCGTCTTCGGCCTGCGTCTCGATCGCCCAGGACCGTCTCGAGGAAAAACGCTTCTTCACCCGCTGCGCCGACACGTCCGGCGTGCTGCCGGCGCCGTACCATGCGGTGCTGTCGGACGCCGACGTGGACTGCATTCCCGATGCGCTTTTCCCCGGCATCCTGAAGACTGTGCGCATGGGCTATGACGGCAAGGGCCAGGTACGCGTGGCCGATCGCGATGAGGCGCGTGTCGCGTTCGCGCGCATGCAGGGCGTGCCCTGCGTACTCGAAAAGATGCTGCCGCTGGCCTACGAGATCTCCGTGCTCACCGCGCGTGGCGCGGACGGCGCCTCGGTGGTCTACCCGATCGCCGAAAACGTGCACCGCGACGGCATCCTGTTCACGACGACGGTGCCCGGTCCCAACGTGTGCGGCGAACGCGCCGAGAAGGCCCAGCAGGCAGCGCTGACCATCGTCGGGCAGATGGATTACGTGGGCGTGCTGTGCATCGAATTTTTCGTGCTGCAGGACGGCTCGCTGGTCGTCAACGAGATGGCGCCGCGCCCGCACAACAGCGGCCATTACACGATCGACGCCTGCGTCACCAGCCAGTTCGCCCAGCAGGTGCGGGCGATGGCGCGCCTGC
>DATLGF010000268.1:0-5327 GCA_035540575.1 Noviherbaspirillum sp. | reverse complement strand
ATCCAGGACTGGTGCATCTCGCGCCAGCTGTGGTGGGGCCACCAGATCCCTGCCTGGTATGACGACGAAGGCAACATCTACGTCGCGCGCGACGAGGACGAGGCGAAGGCCCAGGCCGGCGGCAAGACCCTGCGGCGCGAGGCGGACGTGCTCGACACCTGGTTCTCGTCCGCGCTGGTGCCGTTCTCCTCGCTCGGCTGGCCGGAAGAAACGCCGGACTACAAGCTGTTCCTGCCCTCCTCGGTGCTGGTAACCGGCTTCGACATCATTTTCTTCTGGGTTGCGCGCATGGTCATGATGACGACCCATTTCACCGGCAAGGTGCCGTTCGAGACCGTCTATGTGCATGGCCTCGTGCGCGACGCCTCGGGCCAGAAGATGTCGAAGTCCAAGGGCAATACATTGGACCCGATCGACCTGATCGACGGGATCGGCATCGAAGAACTGGTCAGGAAACGCACCACCGGGCTGATGAATCCGAAGGATGCGCACAAGATCGAGAAAGCCACGCGCCGCGAATTCCCGAACGGGATTCCCGCCTACGGCACCGACGCGCTGCGCTTCACGATGGCGAGCTACGCCTCGCTTGGGCGCAACATCAACTTCGACCTGAACCGCTGCGAAGGCTATCGCAATTTCTGCAACAAGCTGTGGAATGCGACGCGCTTCGTGCTGATGAATACCGAAGGCAAGGACTGCGGGTTGGATCCATCCACCTGCGGACCCGAAGGCCGCGATTTCTCGCAGGCCGACCGCTGGATAGTCTCGCTGCTGCAGCGTACCGAAGCCGAAGTCGAGAAGGGATTCGCCGACTACCGCTTCGACAATATCGCCTCGGCCATCTACAAGTTCGTCTGGGACGAGTACTGCGACTGGTATCTGGAAGTGGCGAAGGTGCAGATCCAGAACGGCAGCGAAGCGCAGCAGCGCGCCACCCGGCGTACGCTGTTGCGCGTGCTGGAGACCGTGCTGCGGCTCGCGCATCCGATCATTCCGTTCATCACCGAAGCGCTGTGGCAGACGGTCGCACCGCTCGCGGGCCGCAGGCCGGAAGGCGAAGCGTCGATCATGCTGCAGCCCTATCCGCAGCCGAACCCGGAGAAGATCGACGAACAGGCGGAAACCTGGATGGCACAGCTGAAGGCGATGACCGACGCCTGTCGCAACCTGCGCGGCGAAATGCAACTGTCGCCCGCGCAGCGCATCCCGCTGTACATCGAAGCCGCCGGCGGCGAACAAGAAGCGATGCGCGCGTTCGCGCCCTACCTGCAGGCGCTGGCGAAACTGTCCGAGGTGCAGATCGTCGCGGCGCTGCCGCAGTCGCCGGCTCCGGTCTCCATCGTCGGCACCGTCAAGCTGATGCTGAAGGTCGAGATCGATGTCGCCGCCGAGCGCGAACGCCTCGGGAAGGAAATCGCGCGACTGGAAGGGGAAATCGCGAAGGCCAACGCGAAGCTGGGCAACGAAAGCTTCGTGTCCCGTGCCCCGGCGCAAGTCGTTGCGCAGGAAAAAGAACGCGTTGCCAACTTCTCTGCGACGCTCGTCAAACTGCGCGAGCAGTTTGAGAAACTGCAATAGCGCGCGGCCGCATCCCATGGACACTCGTGCTTTATCAAAAATGCAAGGCACGAGCAGGGAGTGGACCGATGTTCAGAACTTGGATGACGGTGGCGATTGCCGCCTTCGTTCTGCCTGCAGGAGGAGCTTGGGCGCAGGATCCGGCAGAAGGACTGTGGCGCACGATCGATGACGCAACCGGCAAGCCGCGTTCGCTGGTCCGCATTTCGGAAAACAACGGGGTGCTGTCGGGCCGCGTCGTGAAGTTGTTCCGCGAGCCTGGAGAAGACCCCAATCCGATCTGCGAAAAGTGCGAGAACTCCCGCCGCAATCAACCGGTACTCGGCTTGACCATCCTGACCGACATGCGGCGCGAAGGGCGGGAATACACCGGCGGCGAAATCCTCGATCCCTCGAACGGAAAAGTCTACAAGGCCAGGATGGCGCTGTCCGAAAACGGCAGCAAGCTCGACGTGCGCGGCTATATCGGCATGCCGATGTTGGGCCGCACCCAGACCTGGGAGCGGGTGCAGGAACAGTAGATCGCGCGGCTAGACGAAGGAAACCGTCAGGCCCGGCAGGGTGATGCCCGAGAACGCCGAGGTCCAGGTCTCGCCCGCCTGCACCGGACACACATCCGTCCACGTTCCGGTCGTGATGACCTCGCCTTCCGTCAGTTGCTGGAACTGCGGCAGGTCGCGCAGCAGTTGGTGCAGATGCCACAGTGCATGCAGCGGGCTGCCAAGCACGTCGCTGCCGAACCCCGCCGAACGCAGCTCATCGCCGCAGGAGATAGAAAGGCTCGCGTGGGCCAGCACGTCGGCAAGGTTGCGGCGGCTCGCGGCCGACAGCACGCGCGGCTCGCCGACAATCAGTGTGCCGTGCAGGCCGAAGGCCGCGATGGAATCCGGCATTTCGAACTTCCAGTCGGGAAACGGGCACGTAACGATTTCGAACGCATGCGCCATCCATTCGATGCAATTGGCCAGATCCTCGAGCGTTGCATCCGGCGCAGGGGTGCGTCCGAGACGGAAAACCAATTCCGGCCCAAGCCGGGGCTGCATTGCACCCGCGAGGCCCTGGATGCCGCGATTATCTTCCGCGAACCGGACGGTTTCTTCGAAGATCGGGGTCCAGATCGGGTTGGAAATGGGCTCGTTGACGCCATAGCGTGACCAGATGCGCCGGTTGGTGAAGCCGATCTTGCGTCCGATCAGCGTCTCACCTTGCGCGATCCGGATGTCCATGATGCGCTTGGCGATCTCATAGCCGTCCCCAACCGAAAGAGGGCCGCTGGCCGAAATCGGCGGCATCTGCACCCCTTGGGCGCGCGCCTCGAGCAGCTGATGCGCAAAGCGGTGGGCCTGAGTGGACATGAGCATGGCGATACCCGCGGGACAGAATTCGGAGAGGAGGGAGCAGCTGTTGCTGCACGACAGCCGGCCAGCCATGTACTTTACGCAGCCCCGGCGTTGCCGGTTTGCGAAAAATCAACGAGGAAAAGTGCGACCGTGCTTAACCGTCGGTCATTATAGGGCGAACCGGGAAATCGACTTTCAGGAATTCCCGCGATACCGTATTTCTACGATGAAATACTGGCAACTCAGGCGGGCGGGTCTCCCCACAGGTCGCCGCTCGATGCGCTTCTCGGGGCGATGACGCCGAAGTGGGCATAGGCGGCGGGCGCGGCGATGCGACCGCGCGGGGTGCGTTGCAGGAAGCCTTGCTGGATCAGATACGGCTCGAGCACGTCCTCGATCGTGTCGCGCTCCTCGCCGATGGCCGCGGCGAGGTTGTCGAGCCCGACCGGGCCGCCATTGAACTTGAACAGCACCGCTTCGAGCAGCTTGCGGTCCATCACGTCGAAGCCGACCGGGTCCACGTCGAGCATCCTGAGCGCGGCGTCGGCCATCGTCTTCGTTATTTCCCCCCGCCCCTTGACCTCGGCATAGTCACGCACGCGGCGCAGCAGCCGGTTGGCAATGCGGGGCGTTCCGCGGCTGCGCTTGGCGATTTCAAGCGCGCCGTCGTCGTCGATGGCCGCATTGAGCAGCGACGCGCTGCGGGTGACGATACGCGCCAGTTCCTGCGGGGTGTAAAACTCCAGCCGGGCCACGATTCCGAAACGGTCGCGCAAGGGGTTGGTCAGCATGCCGGCGCGCGTGGTGGCGCCCACCAGCGTGAACGGCTGCAGGTCCAGCCGCACCGAGCGTGCCGCCGGCCCTTCGCCGATCATGATGTCGATCTGGTAATCCTCCAGCGCGGGGTACAGGATCTCCTCGACCATCGGCGACAGCCGGTGAATTTCATCGATGAACAGCACATCGTTCGGCTCGAGGTTGGTCAGCAATGCGGCCAGGTCCCCGGCTCGCTCGAGTACCGGACCGGAAGTCTGGCGCAAATTCACGCCCATTTCGCGGGCGATGATGTGCGCAAGCGTGGTCTTGCCCAGTCCCGGCGGCCCGAACAGCAGCGTGTGGTCGAGCGCCTCGCCGCGCTGGCGCGCGGCCTGGATGAAGATTTCGAGCTGGCTGTGGATCTTCTCCTGGCCGACGTAATCGTGCAGCTGCTTGGGCCGCAGCGCGCGCTCGATCGCCTCCTCGTTGCTGGAGGCGGGCGTGGCCGCGATGATGCGCTGCTCGGAAAAATTGTCGGTCTGGATACTCATGTTCGTTCAATCAGGCGCGCGACAGGGCTTTGAGCGCCTGCTTGATGCCTTCGGATACACCCGCTCCCGGCGCCACCTGCTTGAGCGCAGCCCCCGCCTCCTTGTCCGAATAGCCAAGGGCCAGCAACGCATTGAGGATGTCGGCGCTGGCGTCGCTGACTGCCGTCACGCCGGCCACGCCGAGATCGGCGCCCAGCTTGCCCTTCAGTTCGAGCAGCAGGCGTTCGGCGGTCTTCTTGCCGATGCCGGGAACGCGCGTGAGCCGCCCGGCCTCCTGCAAGGTGACCGCCTGCGCGAGGTCGTTCACCGACATTCCCGACAGGATCGACAGCGCCGTGCGCGCGCCGATCCCGGAGATTTTGACCAGCTGCTTGAAGACGTTGCGCTCCTCGGCGCTACCGAAACCGTACAGCAGATGTGCATCTTCGCGCACCGCGAGGTGGGTCAGCAGCACGGTTTTCTCGCCGACCGCGGGCAGGTTGTAGAACGTGCTCATCGGCACATCGACCTCATACCCGACGCCATTGCAATCGATCAGGATTTGCGGCGGATTCTTTTCGAGCAGGGTACCGGAGAGGCGGCCGATCATGGGCAGGGAATCAAAAAAAGACTGTTGAATCATACAGGACATTCCGCGCACGCCACACTGGATTTGCCGATGCCCGCCCCTCTGATCGCCCTGCGCCTGCTGCGTCCTCTCCTCGCCGTGGTACGGGTGCTATGGGCTGCGCCGATCACCATATTCGGCCTTTTCATCGCGTTGCCAGTGCGCGCCTGCGGCGGGCATTGGCGCCGGCTGCGCGGAGGATCGACTGCGGCGATGCTGGTCCATGGCCGACTCGCGGACTGGCTGCTGGAACGGCACCCGGCAGGACGCATGAACGCGATGGCAATCGGTCATATCGTGGTAGCCGCGCGCACCGGACTGGGGCCGCTGACCCTCGCCCACGAACTCGAGCATGTGCGCCAGGCGGAACGCTGGGGGCCGCTGTTTCCGATCCTGTATGCGGGCTCCAGCGCCTGGCAGTGGCTGAACGGGCGCAATGCCTACTGGCACAATCATTTCGAAGTCGCGGCGCGTGCGGCGGCCGACCGCGCCGCA
>DATLGF010000267.1:0-17958 GCA_035540575.1 Noviherbaspirillum sp. | reverse complement strand
TGCTTGTGCGTACCCTGCGCTTCATCCTGCTGTCGCTCGCCCTGCACCTGGTGTTGCTGAGCGGCCTGAGCTGGAAATCACATGTCCCGCTCACGCTCCAGCCCCAACGCACGGCGGCCCAACGGCTCGACGTTCATCTTCTCTCCCCGCCCCCACCAGAGGCGGTGAGCACGGCGCATGCGCCTGCCAGACCGGCGCCAGACACTTCGCAAGCCAGCGCAGCGCTTTCCGATCGGCTGGCACCCGCGCCACCGGCTCCGCCCCCCTCCGCCGCCGCGGCGCTCCCAGCACCTGCGGTGATTGCCCGGCAAACCGTTGAGTACATGGAACCGGAGCGGCTCACTCGTCCACCCGTGCCGCTTGCACGCGTGCGCCTGAACACCCGGGAGATCCGCGGCGTCGGATTCGAAGGCAGCGTCGTGCTCACCCTTCTGGTCGACAGATGGGGAGCGGCGGACGTCCTGGTCCCTCCCGGCGCGGGTCTCGAGGAAGAGTTCGCCGCGCTTGTCGCCGCGCAGTTTCGCAAGGTGCGCTTTGCGCCGGGCGAAATCGATGGACAACCCGTCCATTCCCGGGTACAGATTACGGTCATCAGCGAGCCGGACCTCGTACAGTCCGACTTTTGACCGCAGTCCGCCCAACGACCGAACCCGCATTCATGACGCACCTCGACTCCCCCCTCTCCGACCGCGAATTCCACGAACTCGACCAGTTCCTCCTCTCCGACCGTTGCGCCGAAGACGGCATGACGATGGACGCACTGCACGGCTACCTGACGGCGCTGGCGATCGGGCCGGAGGAAGTGCCGATGGCAGAGTGGCTGCCGAAGGTGTGGGGCGCGTACGGCGAGAAAGGGCCGCAGTTCAGCTCGCCGAAGGAGGCGCAGCGCATCACCGCCCTGATCGGACGCTTCATGAACGAGGTGCTGGTGACTTTCGAAGTGGCGCCGAAGGAATTCGAGCCGCTTTACTGCGAGCATGAGCACGAGGGCCAGCCGCTGCTGGATGCGGATGCCTGGGCCTGGGGCTTCTGGGAGGGCATGCAGCTGCGCGCCGAGGCCTGGCAGCCGATCTACGACTCCGAGCTCGCGCAGCTGATGGAGCCGTTCTACCTGCTCGGCGCAGAGGAAATCGAGGAAGAGGAAGCCCAGGCGCTCGAAGATCCGGTCAAGCGCCACAAGCTGGCGATCGAGATGGAGGCGGCGATTCCGCACATCCACCGATTCTGGAAACCGCGCCGGCGCTCGACCGTGCAGCAGGTCCAGCGCGACGCGCCGAAGGTCGGCCGCAACGACGCCTGTCCTTGCGGGAGCGGGAAGAAGTTCAAGAAGTGCTGCGGGGCGGAGCAGGTCTGAACGTCTTGATGCGGCGCTGTCCCGGCTCGTCTAAATCCCGTACTGCATCTTCTGATTCGGCTTGATGTTGCGCGTGGCCGCGTAGATCTGCTCCAGCGGCAGCTTCGGCGTGCGATCCGCGGTCAGCAGGCCGTTGGCTTCCTGGAAGGTGTCGGCGAACTGGGTATAGCAGAAGCCCGAGAACAGCGTGGATTCGTTGACCACCTCGAGCAGACGCCGGTAGGTCTCGAGGAATTCCTGGTCGCTGCCGGCCATCGAATAGCCCCAGACATCCTCCACGCCCTCTTCCTTGACCTTTGCATAGGTGATGCCGCCGAACTCGGTCAGGATGATAGGCTGGCCACGATGCGGGTAGCCGTCGAGCGTGAGGATGCGCCCGCCCGGACGCCGCCGGTCGAACAGCTCCTGCGGATTGACCATGTAGCGCGCCTTCAGGCGCTCGGGATCGCCGTCATAGTCGTGAATGCCGAGCAGGTCGGTGGCGGAGGCTTCCCAGCCGTCGTTGCCGATCACCGGCCGGGTCGAATCGAAGGTGCGCGTCAGGTGGTACAGCGCTTCCACTGCGTTGCGGTGCGCCTGGGTGGAAGTCAGGTTAGGCACGCCCCAGGATTCATTGAACGGCACCCAGACGATGATGCATGGATGGCTGTAGTCGCGCTCGATCACCTCGCTCCACTCGCGCACCATGCGGTTGATCGTCGTCGGCGTGAAGCGGTAGGACGACGGCATTTCCTCCCACACCATCAGGCCCAGCCTGTCGGCCCAGTAAAGGTAGCGCGGGTCCTCGATCTTCTGGTGCTTGCGCACGCCGTTGAATCCCATCGCCTTGGCCAGCTCGACGTCGCGCCTGAGTGCTTCGTCGTTCGGTGCGGCCAGCAGCGTGTCCGGCCAGTAGCCTTGGTCGAGCACGAGCTTGAGGTGGTACGGACGGCCGTTGAGCATGAAACGGTCACGGCTCACGTGCACCGAGCGCAGCGCGGTGTAGGAGCGCACGGTGTCGAGCACCGTCTCGCCGCTGCGCAGCGTCACCACCGCGTCGAGCAGGGTCGGCCGCTCGGGGCTCCACAGCAGTTCGTTGCGCGAGTCGTCGATGCCCGGATCGGACAGCGCGATCTTGCGGTGCGCCTCTCCGCCGATCACGTGGTAGCGATCGTCCGCCAGCACCTTCTCGCCGTGCGAGATCTTGACCTCGACGGTCAGGTCCTCGCATTCGTCGCCCGTCACGAAGGCCTCGAAGCCGATTTCGAAACCGTCGAAGTGCGGCGTCCAGCGCAGGCGCTGGATATAGGTGCCCGGCACCTTCTCCAGCCATACCGCCTGCCAGATGCCGGTGGTGCGCGGATACCAGATCGAGTGTGGCTCGAGCTGCCAGTCCTGCTTGCCGCGCGGCTTGGACAAGTCGTGCGGATCGTCCTCGGCGAGCACGGTCACCACATGGCGCTTGCCCCCCTCCAGCGCCGCCGTGATGTCGGCGTGAAAGGAACTGTGGCCGCCTTCGTGGTCCGCCACCAGGTGCCCGTTGACCCAGACGCGGGCGCGATAGTCGACCGCACCGAAATGCAGCAGCACCCGCCCTTCCCCTGCCTCGATCTCGAATTCGCGGCGATACCAGCAGGCACGGTGGAATCCGCGGTCGCCGATGCCGCTGGCCTGCGACTCGGGCGGGTACGGTACGCGGATACGCCGCGTCCATTCGATCGCGTCCAGCGGAGACCGGTATTTCCGCTCACTATCGAAAGTGAACTGCCACTCGCCATTGAGCGACAGCCAGTGCTCCCGCACCAGTTGCGGGCGCGGGTAGGCCGTTTCTGTCATGAACTGTCCCTTGTCGTTGTCGCGCTTTGCCTGCGGCTTGGAGTGCGCGCAGGGAATGGCGTTCCGTCAGGCGGCGGCACGCGTGGCGGGATTGCCCTCCCAGGCGATCGTGTTCTCGCGCAGGTAGCGCTCGAGCGCATTCGACAGTGAAGGCAGGATCAGACCGCGTTCGCTGGACAGGGCAGTCACGCCGCGGCCGCCCCCATGCGTCATGACCAGCGCCGACGCATCCAGGCCGGCCTGGCGCGCGGCCCGCACGGCCAGTTCGTGCCAGGACAGCATGCCCTGATTGGCCAGGTGCCAGAGGCCCTGCTCGCGGTCGATCAGCAGATCGAGCACCGCATGCACGAGATCCGGTACATAGGTCGGCGATACGAGGCTTTCGGCGCAGGCATGAAACGGGCGTCCGGCGGCAAGTTCGCGCAGCGCCGCATGCACGAAGTTGTAGCGATCCCACGGACCGAAAAACGCGCTGGTGCGCACGACCAGCGATTCGGGAAATGCCTGCAGCACGCGGCGTTCGGCATCGGCCTTGCTGGACCCGTACACGCACAGCGGGGAAACGCGGTCGCTCTCGACATACGCGCGGCCCAGGCGCCCGTCGAAGACCAGGTCGGACGAGAAGGTGACATACGGAATGCCCAGCGCGGCACAGCTGCGTGCCAGCACTTCGGCGCCGGTCGTGTTTTCCCGGAAGCAGCGCTCGGATTCGTTGGCCGCATCCGCCACGCGTACATAGCCGGCGGTGTTGATCACCGCCCAGGGGCGCCAGCGTTTGAGCGCGGCCTCCACGCTCGCCTGATCGGCGATGTCCATGTCCGCGCGACTCAGCAGCACATGAGCAAGCCCGCGGTCGGCGCAGACGCGCGAGAATGCGCGCCCGAGCGTGCCGCTGGCGCCGGTTATCACGAGCCTGCGCGCAGCGTTCGCGACCGCCGGCGCCGCAACCGGCTGCGCCGGCAGGTCAAAGAAGCGCTCCGCACGCTGCCACCAGCCCGGGCCATCGAGCACCGGATGGTCGAAGCGCCCTTCGGTCGCAAGCGCCTTGCACGCCGCGGCAAGGGCGGTCGGCCGCACGTCGGAGCCGCGCACGTCGAACACGCCGCTCTCGTAGAAACCGCTGTCCTGCATCAGCAGCGAGTTCCAGTCCACGCAGCCGAACAGCGACCACACCGTCACGGCGCGCATGTCGACGCCCTCCGAGCACAAGGTCTGTGCGGCATCCCACATCTGGCACAGCCAGCGCAGCTGTTCGTCGCGGCTGCCGCCAAGGTGGGTCTCGGTCACCGCGATCGGCAGGCGATACCGTTCCCACACTTCGCGCAGCCGATGAATCGGCCCGGTCAGTCCGTCGGCCAGCCGCGCGCGCGTCGCATGCACGTCCACGTAGGGCACGTCGGCCACATGGAACGCCTCCGGATAGTCGCGCTTGCGCCGGTCGAGGAAGCGCTCGCTCGTCACGTAATGATTGATGCCGATGATGTCCGGCACAGTGGGCTCGTCCACGAAAGCGGCCAGCTCGCGTTCGCCGATGCCGGCCGCGAGAAACTCGCGATGCCACGGGTGCGCAGCGTCGATCCGCCCGCAAAGCAGGTCGAAGCCGAGCCAGCGCCGCTCGTTCTCGTAATCGGCCTGGTACTTCAAATCCGGGAGGGTGAAGGTCTTGCCCATGTCCTCGGTCTGCACCAGCTGCGCATCCGGGATCACGCGCCTGATCGCCCGCATCGACAGGGCAACCGCGCGGCATTCGTTGTACAGGCAGCGCAGCATCGTCCGCGTATCGCGTCCATGGGGATACCAGTGGCCGTACAGACCCGAGAAGCGGGCGGTCGTCAGCGGCTCGTTGACCGGGGTAAAGCGCCGGATCCACGGATAGCGCGTGGCGACGCGCTCGGCGTGAACGGCGAGCAGATCACCGAAGCGCGGGTCGAGCAGATCGGTGTAGCGCGGACCGCTGCCGTGATGGACAAGGCCGGCGATCGGCTCGATGCCCAGCGAGCGCAGCCGATACATGCGCGCGTCGTGCCAGGTCCAGTCGCACTCGTCGGGGTGATCCGGAGCAATTGTTTCCCACAGCACCGGATAGCGCAGCACCTTGATGCCCAGGCCGGCGATGCGCTCGAGATCCTGGATGCGCTGCGCATGGCCGGTTTCGCGCAATTGATCGCGGAACCGGTCGCCCAGGCGCGCGACCGTGCATTCCATGCCGCCCCACAGTTCGAGCGGTTGGCGGCGGTCGGGTTGATGGGAGTCGGGAACGGGTTTCAGTTGCTTGTCCATGCGTTTTGCGGCAGGACGACCGGCACGACTGAAGACCGGTGACGCCCAGGGAGTGCCGGTCAGGAGGAAATGAAAAACCGCCCGGGGCCCCCGGGCGAGCGGTTGTTGTTGGATCTTCTCTGCATGCAGGATGCGCGGCCGCGACATGACGCCTGGCAACGCATTGCGGGTTTGTCCACGCTTCTGGACCGGCTCGCAGTGCTGAAGGTTCCGCTCTGCCCGCGCCCGCGTGCCCGCACTTTGAAATGCATCAGCCAAATGAAAACGGCGCCCGCAGGCGCCGCTGGCGAATGGCAAGACTGCCTACATGCGGGGGGTGACCGACACGCGCACAGGCAGACGTTCGCCCGGGTGATTCGGCAGTGTGGTCGTGTGCATGAAGCCACGGTATTCGTAGGTGACGGAAAAGCCGTTCGCTCGGGTCTGCCAGTTGTCGACGGTACGGCAGCGCTGCACAGGCTGCTGCTCGACGACGGTGCCCGGCTGGTTGCTGTTCTCGATGCGATCGCCGACGATGGTGCCGGCGATCGCTCCCGCCGCGGTTGCCGCCGTGCGTCCGCTGCCGCCGCCGACCTGATTGCCCAGCAGACCGCCGGCAATTCCGCCGATGACTGCGCCCGCCATGCCGCGGTCCTGCGCCGGTCGCTGGACCTGTACGTACTCGGTCACGCATTCCTGGCGCGGATGATTGACCTGCTCGTACTGGGGCGTGACGCTCACGACGCGGGCAAAGTCGTCGAATCCGTTTGCCGATGCAAACGGCACCGCGCCGGTGAGCAACATCACGGCCAGTATCTGACTACGCTTGTGATGCAAGCTCATTTCCAACCTCCTCATAGGTGACGAGGAGGATGTTACGGCTTTTGAATTCCGGAAAGATTGCTGCCCGAGCGGTTTTTAATGTAACGAGATATTTCAGCGCGCTGCTCAGGGGCGGCGTCTGTCCTGGCGTGCGGCGACGCGATTGAGCTGCACCAGCAGCGATCCCTTGACCATCGAAAGCGCGACATTGCTGCCCACCTTGAAACCGTGCATGGCCGCCTTGTCCATCAGCGCCAACACCTGTTCGCTGGTGAACGAACCGGCATGGCCGCGCGCGTCGAGCGCTTCGCGATTGCGTGCATTGAGATCGGCAACGATTTCTTCCGGCGTCATGGCAGCTCCCCGCCCCAGCGGCGAATTACGGTTACCTCCACTGTAGCGACGCACGTGCGGACGATTCTGTGCGAAACGGCAGCAGCGGCGCGGTCACCTTGTTCCCGCTCAAGCGCTCCGCATGCATCCAGACCCACGCAGCAGCCCCTGGGGCCAGCGGCGGGGACACGCGATCCGATTGCCCGCAATGAAAAGCTTTGACGGGCACGACCGAATTGACTGCCGTCAAGACGTTGCTTGTACGACTTACTACTATCGGCTCAAGCTCTCTGCAACGACTGACTACTGATATGACAATGGAGACCCTGATGCCCAGAACAACAACCGAGCCCCGTGTCGGCGAAGAAGGCGTGACCTTCATGGTGGAAGTCGGATTCGCGGACCGTGAATGCGTGGTTTCGAAAAATGCCCTCGCTCATCTGGCGCGGCTCAAAGGCGGCTCTCTCGATTACCTGCAGACCTACCGCGCCTTCGAGGACCAGATCCACAGCGTCGCCCGGCGCCTGGTCGTCGCGGGTGTGAGCGGCTCCCCGCTGGTGCTCGGCGCGGCGTATTTCGTCTGAGGCAACGCAGACACGAGGCCGAGCCCTTCGCATTCCTGCGAATTGTCAAAAAATCATCGAAGCAATTGACCACAATAAGAAACAGTTGAAACAGTTCGAACCACCTTGGGGAACAGCCAGATGAACGAAACCAAAGAGACCTCCGCCGCAGAGCAACAGCAGCAGTTTCAGTACGATCCGAACAACCTGCTGGAATCGCTGATCGAGCGCCTGAATCTGAAAAACGATGCAGCACTGTCGCGCGCCCTCGAGGTGGCCCCGCCGCTGATCAGCAAGATCCGCCATCGCCGCCTGCCGGTCGGGGCGTCGCTCCTGATCCGCATGCACGAAGTTTCCCAGTTGAGCATCAAGGACCTGCGTGAACTCATGGGTGATCGCCGCGCCAAGTTCCGCATCAGCGACAAGCAATTCAAGCCGAAGCAGCCGAACGCTTCCTGAGCGCCTCGGCTTACCCACAGGAACTGTGCACAAGCCTGGGGAAAACCTTGTGGAGCCCTGCCCAAGTCCTTGATCGGGCAGCGTTTGGAGCGGCTGCTCATTCGCTGCACTTTCCAATTCGGCGAGGCAAAAAAAATGCCCACAGGCCTTGCGGTCTGTGGGCGAATCCAAATCAAGAAGAGTTGGAGGAGACAGTTCCCACTTTAGCGGCGATGCGCTGCGTCGTCAGCTTTAGTTTGGGAATATCAGTCATTCCCGCACCGCATGGTGGCTCATATCCCGCCTTGCCGCAGTCGGTTCTGCGCAATCGCAAGGCTGGCGATTGATCCAGCGCGTAGCATGAGCCCTGTGTCTGTACAGGAGCCTTGCATGTCACCTGCCGAAGCGCATCAGGTGCCGCCCGATCCCGTTCCCGGAGACGATCCGATGCCGGACAAGAACCCGTCTCCGGATGACGAACCCGTGCCCGACCATCACCCGGTCCTTTACCCGCCACCCGCCCTGCCAGAAGAAAGCCTCGTGAGCGCTGCCTAGCCCGCGCCGCACCTGACATGACAGAACGCATGCCGGACTGGCTGCTCGCCATCGTCTATCTGATCACACCATGGATCGTGCTGATTCGCGGCCTGCCGTGGATCAGCGTGCTGGTGCAGGTCCTGATCGCGCTGCCGGTCGCCCTCCTCGTCCATGCCGGCGCCACCGCGATGCTGCGGCGGCTTGCCGCCCCGCTTCCATATTCGCGCCAAGTCGTTGACTACGCGCACGGCGCGGGCGGCCTGCTGTTCTTTCTGCTGCTGGTGCAGATCATCCTGCGCAATGCCCCGCCCCATCTCACCGGGCTGGAGCTGGCGCGTCATCTGAACGCCGTCGCGATGGTGATCACGCTCACCTGGCTCGGCGTGTGCGTCGTCAGGGGCATTGCGCATGCAATCGTGGAACTGCATCCGGCCGACGCCATCGACAACTTCCATGCGCGCCGCATCCAGACGCAGACCAAGGTTCTGGCGCGCTCGGTGATGGTGCTGATCGTACTGATCGGCACCGCGAGCGCGCTGATGACGCTGCCCCTGCTGCGCCAGGTCGGCACCAGCCTGCTGGCGTCGGCCGGTGTCGCGGGGCTGGTGCTCGGCTTCGCGGCCAAGCCGGTCCTCGGCAACCTGCTGGCCGGCCTGCAGATCGCCCTGACCCAGCCCATCCGCCTCGATGACGTCGTCATCATCAACAACGAATGGGGACAGATCGAGGAAATCACCGGCACTTATGTGGTCGTGCGGATCTGGGACCAGCGCCGGCTCGTGGTGCCGCTGCAATGGTTCATCGAGAATCCGTTCCAGAACTGGACTCGCCGCACATCGGACATCCTCGGGACCGTCTTCCTGTGGGTCGACTACCGGATGCCGCTCGATGTGCTGCGCACACAGGCGCAAGCGGTCTGCACTGCGGCGCCCGAGTGGGACGGCAGGCTGTGCCTGATCCAGGTGGTGGACACCAACGAGCGCGCCATGCAGTTGCGCGTGCTCGTCAGCGCCGCCGACGCCGGAAAGGCCTGGGATCTGCGCTGCCGACTGCGCGAAGGCCTCATCGACTTCGTGCAGCGCAGCTACCCGCAATACCTCCCCAGGCTGCGCGCCGAGTTCACGGCGACGCCAGGTCCCACATGATTCCGATTGCCTGTGGAAACGCGGCTTGAGGCACGTCAAAGTCGGCGCCCGGCCCCTTGCTTACAGTGGGCGCTTCATAGCTTCATACAATGAGGAGACGCCGATGCCCGCCCAAGTCCTGCTTGCCGAGTACATGATCAAGTCCACGATGGAGTACTGGACCGCGGTCTGGTATCCGGCGATTTATTACGCTCGCAGCCTGTAGGCTCCCGCCAGCGGCGTGTCGTCCCGGGCTCGCTCTCGTGGAACCCCTGCCCCGAAAAATCGATCCGACAACAAGACCGGCAGCAAGTCTGGCTAAGCGATGTATTAACGCCAATCCTCGCTGCGGTTACAATGCGGCAAGCTCAAGCGTTGGGAAGCTTGATAATTTGCAATAGTGGCAAGGTGAAGCGCCCCTACGATAGCGATACGGTAGTGCAGTGGCACTGCCAGATGCGCCTTCCGGCGCAAGTCACCGAGCCTCAGACTTTCCGGATCCGTCCACATGCCCCGAGTGCACACGCATTACGACAACCTGAAGGTGGCGCGCGATGCGCCGCCCGAGGTCATTCGGGCGGCCTACAAGACACTCTCCCAGAAACATCATCCCGACCGCCACGGCAACAGCAAGGAAGCCATCCGCATCATCCAGCTCATCAATACCGCTTACGAGGTATTGTCGGACCCGGGCCGACGGCAGGAGCACGATGAATGGATCGCCCGCGCCGAGCGCGAGGACGGGCCTGCCGCGGCTGAACCGGTGACGCGCCGCGAGAGCGGCGGCCGCCACTCCCGGCACGCGTCGCACGCCGCATACTATTCGCGGCGCTCCCGCAGCCGCTCCAGCGGTTCGTCCCGATTCATCCATCAGCTGACCAGCCTCTGGGACCGCATGTGCCGCACGCTTGCGCGCAAGATGTTCCGCAAGGTCTGACAGTTCGCCGCGCCTGCGGCACAACGCCGCGTCCCCCTTCTACTCGGTTCGTTCCCGCCCCGCCAGATTGAGGGCGCGCAACGCTCGTCCTTTCCTTCGGCGCGGCAAGACGACGGCTTATCGCTGCGCAAATGGACATGCATGCAACGGCGATAACTTCATGGCAGGCGCTCGCGACGTTCGTCGCCGAGCAATATCAGACCTACGAAGACTGTCCATGCAAGCACACCCCGCCCGCAAATTCCTGCCTCTGCTCCTGGTCGCCGCGCTGAGCGCCTGCGGAGGCGGCTCCTCCGACACTCCTTCCGGCAATCCGCCGTTCGGCAATCCGCCGGGCGATACGAATCCGCCGCCTGGCGGCACGAACCCGCCCCCGCAGCAGGCGACGCCGATGACCATGCACTGTGTCGACGGTACCGACTTCCAGTGCAGCGGGGCCACGGTGCTGCGCGTGGAGAACGGCGTCGCGCTGACCGACTCCGGGGTCCAGGTCTACGGGATTTCGACCAGCGATCTGGATCCTGGCCATACCGTCACGACTCGCGCGTGGGGCCTGCGCCCGGCCAGCGGCGGCCCGGCCGAAGTGCGCGTGCGCCGCAATGCTGAAGGAAGCACCAGCGCCTTCTACCTGCTGCTGCGCAACCTCGGCCTGTCCTGGGACGGCGTTAACGAACGGCCCCCGATCTTCGAGACCTTCAATCCGACCCAGGGCCGTGTCGAACTCGATGCAAACGGTCGGATCACCTTCGTTCCACTGCCGGACAGCTCCGATCTCGCTTTCTACGATTACGCCACGCTCGGTCGCGCGGCGACCCAAGCCCGCTACGCGAACAACCGCTACTTCCCCCGAGAGAACAATCCGCCGCGCTGCCCGGGCGGACCCGGCACCTGCGCCTCTACCGAAACCGACGGCGTAAGAACGGCTGCCCGCCCGCCCGGGAGCTGGCACAACGGCGGCCTCACTCCCGACTTCGCCTCCGTGCAACGCTTTCATTCGGACGGCGACGTGCACGCCGGCGATGGACCGCCGGACGCGAACGGCAATCGCACCTGGCTGCCCGGCGGCACCGGTTTCGGCATCCCCTTCCCTGCCTCGAAGGGATACCGCGACATGACGAACTGGAGCTACCGCTATGCGAACCTGGCGACCTGGACGACCCAGGACACCGTTGTGATCGCCGAGTGGGCGACCACCACTCCGGAGCACAACAAGCTGCGGCGCGGCGTGGTTTCCTTCGGCGATGTCACGCCACCGGCCGAGGTGCCAACGGTCGGCTCGGCGACCTATACCGGCATCGCCTACGGCTGGTACGCGGGCCGTGAGGATGTCGAGGAACTGCCACCGTACTGGGGCACCGCGCGTGTCGAGGTGAACTTCGCCACGCGCACCGCGGTGGTCACGATCCAGGACACCAACACGTATGACGGATCGGGATCGCCGGTGCCGGCGGCCTTCACGGCCGCACTGGCCGGCAGTGGCGATGCCGAGGCCAACTACCTGACCGGGTCCGCCGCGGCCGGGATGATGAATGGCGGGATCAGCGCGCGTCTCTATGGGCCGTCAGCGGGGATGGGAACGGCCGCACCGGCAGAGGTCGGCGGCGCCTTCATGCTGACCCACCCGGCTACCGGCCAGACCATCATGGGGGGCTTCCTGGGACGCAGGCAGTAGGCCATGTAACCTTGCGTAACCCGGTTGGACTCGCCGGCCCCGAGCGCCGATAGTGCAATCGGGTCTTCAGTTCTCCAATGGTGGCCCTTGCCCGCGGGACCGGTTCCCGGCGGGCTTTTTCATGGGCGCTCGCCCGCGCCGTTTGCCTCGCATCAAGCGGACGGCGGAAGCTGTTGAAGTCTTCAAGCGGCCTCCTATACTGACACGGACATGCAGTGGAGCGAGGTCAACATGGAGAAGCAAGCAGCGCCGGTCAATTCCCCCCAACTCTCCGGAGCACGGCCTCCGCTGCCGCGTCCGGGCGCCAAGCCGGGCAAGGCAAGGCTGGACCGGACCGAGATCTCCCGCTGCATCAATATCTGGGCGAGCGTCTATCGCCTGCGCGAACCGCGCGCGGGAGAAGACGAACTCGGCGGCAGCGAACTGCAAATGCCGCCGCGCACCTGGACCGGCAGGTCGATCCCGCGCGCGGATCGTTTCAAGTAGCCTGCACCCGAGTTTCCGGGCAACCGCCGCACCACGGCCTGGGCGTGCGCACCAGATGGGCGCACCCCGGCCTCTTTCGCGCGCGCTCCTGAACGCAGATGACGCAGCGCCTCCCCGGATCAGGGCACAAACAGGCATTGTCCACAGGCACGTCTCTTGCTGAATATCATGCCGACGTCGGTTCAATGAGCAAGAATGAAGACCGGCCGGATCGCGCGGCCCACGGGGTCGCGCTCCGCCCGCTCGGATGCTGCTCACCGCTGGAACACGTATCGCGGACAGCGCAAGAGGCATGTTTTTTTTGCATGGGCACATGCACAAAAAACATTAGCTTTGCTGCGATGCGTTCCTCTAGCATTCGCGGGTGTTGCCGAAAGCGCCAGAAAGGAGCATGCTCCCCATCGGCGCGAGCCGCCATACCCGGACGTCAAGATCCGGTTTTCCTCTTAATTGGAGACGACAAATGAAACTAAGCAAGATCAAGCTGGCAACCGCCGCCGTGGTCACCCTCGGAACCCTGCTGTCCCTTCCGGCCCATGCCGGCCGCACGCTCGATTCGATCAAGCAGCGCGGCAACCTCGTCTGCGGCGTCAACACCGGCTTGGCCGGCTTTTCCCAGGCTGATTCCAACGGACGCTGGTCCGGCCTCGATGTCGACATCTGCCGCGCGGTAGCCGCCGCCATCCTCAACGACGGCGAGAAGGTCCGCTATGTTCCGCTGACCGCCCAGCAGCGCTTTACCGCACTGCAGTCCGGCGAAGTCGACATCCTGTCGCGCAACACCACCTTCACCCTGACCCGCGACGCTTCCCTCGGTCTGCACTCCACGGCGGTCACCTACTATGACGGCCAGGGCTTCATGGTGCCGGCGAAGACCAACATCAAGAGCGCCAAGCAGCTGAAGGGCCAGACCGTGTGCGTGCAGTCCGGCACCACCACGGAAAAGAACCTGACCGACTATTCCCGCGCCAACGGCCTGAACATCAAGCCGGTCGTGTTCGAGAAGGTCGAGGCGGCAACCGGCGCCTACTTCGCCGGCCGCTGCGTGGCCTACACGACCGATGCGTCGGGCCTGGCTTCGGTGCGCAACCAGGAAGCGCGCGTGCCGGCCGAGCACGTGATCCTGCCCGAACTGATCTCCAAGGAACCGCTCGGCCCGATGGTGCGCCGTGGCGACGACGAGCTCTTCGCGATCGTGAAATGGGTGATCTACGGCTTGCTCGAAGCCGAGGAATTCGGCGTGACGCAGGCCAATGTCGACCAGATGCGCACCAGCCAGGACCCGGTCGTGCAGCGCCTGCTCGGCACATCCGAAGACACCGGCCGCCTGCTCGGCCTGGACAAGGACTGGCTCGGCCGCGCGATCAAGACCACCGGTAACTACGGTGAAATCTTCGAGCGCAATGTCGGTCCGAAGTCCCCGCTGGGCCTGCCGCGCGGTCTGAACAACCAGTGGAACAAGGGCGGCCTGATGTACGCCTATCCGGTCCGCTGAGCCCACGCTTACGGTAACGGAACACCGCTCGGAATCGGCGCGCCCCAGGCTCGCCGATTCCGCAGCCCGCAGCAAAACGAGAGCCTCCACCAAAAAAGCGGTCCATGGACCGACTCGCGCAATCGCATCCGATCAGGCGAGCAGCGCAGCCCGCGGGATCCGCGCGCCTTTTTTGCTGGAGGCTCTTGCGTTTGCGCCTGTCATTCTCTGAAGCGATCCCACCATGACACCCTCCCGACCACCCGCCAAGCGGAAGAGTTGGTCCTGGCGCAGCCAAGCTTTCCGAGGCCTCGTGTACCAGATCGTCGCGCTCGTCCTGATCGGACTGGCGGTCTGGTTCCTTGCCCACAATACCGCGCAGAACATGCGAATCCGCGGCATCCAGAGCGGCTTCGACTTCCTCGGGCAGACGGCCGGCTTCGACATCGGCGAGTTCATCATCCCGTACGACTCGTTCGATCCGTACTGGAACGCGTTCCTGGTCGGCCTGGCCAACACGCTGCGCGTGGCCATCCTCGGCATCATCCTGACCACGATCATCGGCACGCTGATCGGCATCGGACGTCTGTCGCGCAACGCGCTGATCCGCTCGGTCTGCGGCGCCTATGTCGAGATATTCCGCAACATCCCGATCCTGCTGCAGCTGCTGATGTGGTACCTGGTCTTCACCGAGTTCCTGCCGGCGGTGTACGAAGCCTGGGAGGTCGGTCCCTTCTTCCTCAGCAAGAGCGGCGTGAACTTCCCGATACCGATCTGGGACAAGGACGTGATCTGGCCGCTGGCCGGTCTGGCCGCCGGCATCGCGCTGGCGTGGCTTTACCGCAGGTGGAGCCGCAAGCGCTTCGAGGAGACCGGCAAGCCCCCCAGCATCTTCCTCATACCCGCGCTGATCATCGTCGCGATGACCGTGCTCGGCTGGCTGGCCGGCGGCGCCGAGACCCAGTTCGAAGTGCCGGGACGCGGCGACTTCGCGGTTGAAGGCGGCGGCGCGCTCACGCCGGAATTTCTCGCCGTGCTGCTCGGCCTGGTCATCTACACCGCCGCCTTCGTGGCCGAAGTGGTCCGCGCCGGCGTGCAGTCGGTCTCGCACGGCCAGGGCGAGGCGGCGGCGGCGCTTGGCCTGTCTCGCGGACAGGCGATGCGCCTGGTGATGCTGCCGCAGGCGCTGCGCGTGATCATTCCGCCGCTGACCAACCAGTACCTGAACCTGACGAAGAACTCGTCGCTGGCGGTGGCCATCGGCTATCCGGACGTGGTGTCAATCGCCAATACGGCGATCAACCAGACCGGCCGCGCGGTCGAGTGCATCGCGATCATCATGCTGGTCTACCTGACCACCTCGCTCACGACTTCGGGACTGATGAACTGGTACAACGCCCGCGCGGCGATCAAGGAACGTTAAGCGGGAGCGCGACATGACTACACCTACCATTCAACGCGTCGACGACCAGGTACCCGCGCCGGTCCGCATCATTCCCCCGCGGCCGGCGCCGATGCGCGACGAAGGCGTGATCGGCTGGACCCGCGCGAACCTGTTCGGCGACTGGAAAACCTCGATCGGCACGCTGATCGTCGGCGGCCTGCTTCTCTGGTACATCCCTCAGCTGATCAGCTGGGGGCTGTTCCGCGCGGTATGGGCGCCGGACTCGGACCTGTGCCGCGCCGAAGGCGTGGGCGCCTGCTGGGGCGTGATCGCCGAGAAATACCGGCTGATCATCTTCGGCCGCTACCCGTTCGACGAACAATGGCGTCCGCTGGTTGCCACCATCCTGATGGTCCTGCTGCTGGTCGCCAGCTGCACGCGGGCGTTCTGGCGGCCCTGGCTGGCGGGCCTGTGGGTCGTCATACTGGCCGCGTTCTACGTCCTGATGGCCGGCGGCTGGTTCGGACTGACGCCGGTGGACACCGACCGTTGGGGCGGGCTGCCGCTGACCATCCTGCTGGCGACGCTGTCGATCGTGATGGCCTTCCCGATCGCGCTGCTGGTGGCGCTCGGTCGCCGCTCGGAGCTGCCGGCGATCCGCACCGTGTGCACGATCTACGTCGAGCTGATCCGCGGCGTGCCGCTGATCTCGGTGCTGTTCATGGCCTCGTTCATGTTCCCGCTGTTCATGCCGGAGGGAATGACGATCGATGTGCTGCTGCGCGTGCTGATCGGCATCACGCTGTTTGCCGCCGCCTACATGGCCGAGGTGATCCGCGGCGGCTTGCAGGCGATTCCGAAGGGTCAGATCGAGGCGGCCGCGACGCTCGGCCTTTCGTATTGGCAGACGCAGCGCAAGATCGTGCTGCCGCAGGCGCTGGCAATGGTGGTGCCGGGGATCATGAACAACTTCATCGCGATCTTCAAGGACACCTCGCTGGTGACCATCGTGAGCCTGTATGAGCTGACCGGCTCGATGGGCCTTGCGCTCAATTCGGATGCGCTCTGGCGCCCGTACAAGATCGAGGGCTATCTGTTCATCGCGGCGATCTACTTCGCGTTCTGCTTTGCGATGTCGCGCTACAGCCTGTGGGTGGAGAAACAAGTGAACAAGGGGCGCCAGCGATGAGCGCGGCCGCCACGTCAACCGTCAAGACGGAACAAGCCATGACTGAACCGATTATCAGCTTTGAAAAAGTCAACAAGTGGTACGGCAACAACTTCCACGTGTTGCGCGACATCGACCTGCAGGTCAAGCGCGGCGAGCGCATCGTGATCTGCGGCCCTTCCGGCTCCGGCAAATCCACGCTGATCCGCTGCATCAACCGGCTCGAAGAGCATCAGGAAGGACGCCTGGTCGTCGATGGCATTGAACTGGCCGACGACGTGAAGGCCATCGACCAGGTGCGCAAGAACGTCGGCATGGTGTTCCAGCAGTTCAACCTGTTCCCGCACCTGACCGTGCTGGAAAACCTCACACTGTCACCGATGTGGGTCGGGAAGATGCCGAAGAAGGATGCCGAGGCGCGCGCGATGCAGCAGCTCGAGCGCGTGCAAATCGCCGAACAGGCGCACAAGTATCCGCTGCAGCTCTCCGGCGGCCAGCAGCAGCGCGTGGCGATCGCCCGCGCGCTGTGCCTGACGCCAAAGATCATGCTGTTCGACGAGCCGACCTCGGCGCTGGACCCGGAGATGATCAAGGAAGTGCTGGACGTGATGATCGAACTGGCCGGCCAGGGCATCACCATGATTTGCGTGACGCACGAGATGGGCTTCGCCAAGGCCGTCGCCGACCGCGTGATCTTCATGGACCAGGGCCAGATCATCGAGGAGAACACGCCGCACGAGTTCTTCAACAATCCGCGCAACGAGCGCAGCAAGGATTTTCTGTCGAAGATTCTCGGGCACTGAGCACGCCAGGCGCTTGCACATTGCAGACAGGCCGCAGATGCGGCCTGTTTTTTTGGATGGCGCTCATGCCTTGGGTCACCTCGTCATTGCGGCGACGCGTCGGACACCGAATGCAGCCAGACGGAGGCCTCTTCCACAGTCTGGAAGACGCGCAGGTCCAGTTCGGTGTCATCGATCACGGCAAGCGCCGCGCTCATCGAGATGCGCGAGAAACGAGCGGGACTGCAGACCCACGCGAAATGCTTCACGCCGGCCTGCCGCAGACGCGGAAACCAGATGCGGCCCGCCCATTCGGCGGCATCCATCCAGAGCCCCCTGACGAGGGTGTTGTCGTTGAGGATGCGGGAGATGCCGTGCCTCGTCGCTTCGTCGAGGATGCGATGACAGCCCGCCACACCGTTATCGAAGCTTTGATAGCCCTTCCACTGCGCGCACAGGATCCGTTGATCCGGATCCAGGCAAAGGTGCAGAAAGGGCTCATTACACAACTCTTGCATGCGAGGTAGAAGCGGTAGGTGCGGCCAATGAGGCGATTCATCGTAGCACGGCCGATATTTTCGCGTTTGATGCGCATTTTCCCGGCGATCCGGGCCGGTGGCGCAAGCGACGTGCGCACCGGGCGCGCGGCGAATTGAGCGGTGCCCGCCTGCGCCTCGACGACACAGCGAAGAAAACCGCTTGAACGAACGGCACTTGCGGCGCCCAAGTTTCCATGCGCCGCCGGGCCATGCGTGCCGCGCCTCCTCGCCGGAAAGCTCACCTTCAGGCTTCAGGCGCGAGATCATGAAA
>DATLGF010000266.1:0-4100 GCA_035540575.1 Noviherbaspirillum sp. | reverse complement strand
ACCTCGCGCTGCCGCGGTACGTGGACCAGAGCGTCCACAGCACTAGCGCCGCGCCGATCGCGAGGAAGCTGGCCGACAGCGGCCGCTGCAGCAGCACCATCGGATCGCCGCGCGACAGCAGCAGCGCGCGGCGCAGGTATTCCTCCAGCATCGGCCCGAGCACGAAGCCCAGGAGCAGCGGCGCCGGTTCGAAGCCCATGCGCATCAGCATGAAGCCGGCCATGCCGAACAGCAGCACCAGCGCCACGTCGAAATAGGTGTTGTGGTACGAGTACACGCCGACGCAGATGAAGAACAGCACCGCCGGGTAGATGAAGCGGTACGGCACAGTCAGCAGGCGCACCCACAGCCCGATCAGCGGCACGTTCAACACCATCAGCAGCAGGTTGCCGATCCAGAACGACGCGATCAGGCCCCAGAACACTTCCGGGTATTCGCCGATCAGCGTCGGCCCCGGCGTGATCCCGTGGATCATCATCGCGCCCAGCATCAGCGCCATCACCGCATCGCCCGGAATGCCCAGCGTCATGGTCGGGATGAACGCGGTCTGCGCGGCCGCATTGTTCGACGCCTCCGGCCCGACCACCCCTTCGACCGCGCCCTTGCCGAACGCCTGCGGCGTCTTCGACACCTTCTTCTCGAGCGCATACGACATGAACGAGGCGATCGTCGAGCCGGTGCCGGGCAGCACGCCGAAGAACGCGCCGATGCCGGCGCCGCGCACCACCGGCTTGCCGGAGCGCGCGACGTCGTCGCGGCTGAGCTTCAGGCTGCGCCAGCCGACCCGGCCCTGCACCTGCGCCTTGCCCATGCGGTTGACGCTGCGCAGCACGTCGGCGATGCCGAACAGGCCCATCGCCAGCGCGATCAGGCTCACCCCTTCGTACAGGTAGGGCGTGCCGAACGCAAAGCGCACGGTGCCGGTGTTCACGTCGGTGCCGACGATGCCGATCACCACGCCCAGCACCACCATCACCACGCCCTTGATCACCGAGCCGGTCGACAGCGTGGTCGCGGCCAAGAGGCCCAGCACCATCATCGAGAAGTACTCGGCCGGGCCGAACTTCAGCGCGGTCTCGGCAATCACCGGCGAGAAGAACATCATGATCACGATGCCGATGGTGGCGCCGACGAACGAGGCGAGCATCGCCAGCAGCAGCGCCGGTCCGGCGCGCCCGTTCTTGGCCATCGGGTGGCCGTCCAGGCAGGTGACCGCATGCGAGGCCACGCCGGGCAGGTTCAGCATGATCGAGGTGGTCGCACCGCCGTACTGGGCGCCGTAGTAGATCCCGGCCAGCATCATCAACGCGGCGGCCGGCTCGATCGAGAAAGTGATCGGCAGCAGCATCGAGATCGCCGCAAGCGACCCGATGCCGGGCAGCACGCCGACCAGGTTGCCGAGCACCACGCCGAGGAACGCATACATCAGGTTGCCCGGCGCCAGGGCGGCGCCAAAGCCGAGCGTAATGCCGTTCAAGGTCTCCATCATCGCTCAGCCCCCCAGCTTGAAGAGGGGGATGTTCAGCTCGAGCAGCTGGGTGAACACCAGCACGCCGAGCACGGTGACCCCGGCAGCAAGCAAGGCCGCAGAGAGCAGCGAATGTTCACGATCGCCGAGCGCGGCGACGAACACCAGTGCAAAGGTGCCGGGAATGAAGCCGGCATACTCGCCCAGCACCATGAACAGCACGATGCCGGCGATCACGCAGAACCAGCCGCGCAGATCCACGCCACGCGGATCGGCAGGTTCCTTCTCCAGCGCGTCGCGGTCCGTCACCAGGCCGATGATGGCCCCCAGAAGAATCAGCAGGATGCCGAGCGCGATCGGAAAGTACCCCGGCCCCATCCGTGCGGCCGTGCCGACGTGATGGGCCATGCCGCCGAATACCGTGGCGACGCCGATGCCGGTGACGAGCACGGATGCTCCCCAGCGCCTGATGAAGCGATTCATGGATTTCCTCCCCTTCTTTTGTTACGGATGTTTCACTTTGTGTACAGATACGCACTGCCACAGTTTCTTGACCGCAAATAAGAGGTGGCGTTCAGGCAAGAAATTTGCGTTGCGTCTAAGAAAGGGAGCGGTTCAGGGCTTGCATTTTTCCGAGATGCAAGGAACGGGTCGCTCGGCGAGTTCCCTTCGGGCGGGGATCGGGTCCGGGGTTCGCAGCCTGCGAAAGCCGGAGCTGGGCTGCCGCCTTCGCGGGGGCGACATGTGCGGAGTCAGCGCTCATGCGAACGGGATTCCCGCCTCGCGGGCAATCGCTTGGGCAAGCAGGTTCTGCAACCGCGCGGAGAAGAGGAACTGGAGGGTATTGAGGACGCGCGCCGCCCGATGGCGTTCGATGCGCGCGAAAAAAGCCCCGTTGCGTCACACGCGCCGGGGCAGAAGGGAAGTTGATTCAGACAAGGCGCAAGGCGCAGCGTGTGCGCCCTGCCATGCTTCGCATTACGCGGTCTGCAGCACGCCGCGCTGGATCTGGTCGCGTTCGATCGATTCGAACAAGGCCTTGAAGTTGCCTTCGCCGAAGCCTTCGTCGCCCTTGCGCTGGATGAATTCGAAGAACACCGGGCCCAGCAGGTTCTTCGAGAAGATCTGCAGCAAGAGGCGCTTCTGGCCGCCTTCGGTGGAACCGTCGAGCAGGATGCCGCGCGTCTTCAGTTCCTCGACCGCCTCGCCATGGCCCGGCAGACGCTCTTGCAGCATCTCGTAGTAGGTCGCCGGCGGCGACGGCATGAAGGGCACGCCGTTCAGGGCGAGCTGGTCCAGCGTGGACTTCAGGTCGTCGGTCAGAAGCGCGATGTGCTGGATGCCTTCGCCGTTGAACTGCATCAGGAATTCCTCGATCTGGCCGGAGCCCTTCGACGATTCCTCATTCAGCGGAATGCGGATCATGCCGTCCGGCGCGGTCATCGCCTTCGAGGTCAGGCCGGTGTATTCGCCCTTGATGTCGAAGTAGCGGATCTCGCGGAAATTGAACAGACTCTCGTAGAAATTGGCCCAGAAGGCCATGCGGCCGCGATAGACGTTATGGGTCAGGTGGTCGATGATCTTCAGGCCGGTGCCCTTCGGGTTGCGGTCCACGCCTTCGATGAACTCGAAGTCGATGTCATAGATGGACTTGCCTTCCTCGAAACGGTCGATCAGGTACAGCGGCGCGCCGCCGATGCCCTTGATCGCCGGCAGACGCAACTCCATCGGGCCGGTCGGGATCTCGATCGGCTGCGCGCCCAGTTCCAGCGCCCGCGCATAAGCCTTGTGCGAGTCCTTGACGCGGAAGGCCATGCCGCAGGCGGACGGACCATGTTCTTTTGCGAAGTAGGCGGCGTGGCTGTTCGGCTCGTTGTTGACGATGAAGTTGATGCCGCCCTGGCGATACAGCACCACGTCTTTCGATCGGTGGACGGCGACCTTGGTGAAACCCATCATCTCGAAGACGGGCTCGAGCACGTTCGGCACGGGCGAAGCGAATTCCACGAATTCGAATCCGCACAGGCCCATGGGGTTGAAATTGGCGTCAGACATGGCGCAGTTCCTCGGAAGAGTGATGTAAGGCAAACAAAAAACCAGTGGCGGCAGGCCACCTCGATGGCAATGATGTTAATGCGATCGAAGCGCATATTGCGCGCGAAATCGACATAGAATTGTCGATACTTCGCACATTTCATTCACCTTCACGTCAGAACGCGCACGAACCATGTCCAGCATTTCCATCGATCTTCACGACCTGCAAATCCTCGACCTGCTGCAGCAGGACGGCCGGGCGACCAACGCGACGCTGGGGGAGAAGATTCACCTCTCCAGCTCCCAGGTCAGCCGCCGCGTGCAGCGGCTGGAAGAGGCTCAGGTCATCAGCCGCTACGCGGCCCTGATCAACCCGGAGATTGCCGGACTGGGCGTCGAGGCCTACACCTTCGTCACGCTGGGGCGCCATGGCGAAAGCCACGGCGACACCTTCGAGCGCAGGGTGGTCGACATGCCGGAGGTGCTGGACTGCATCGCCGTTTCCGGCGAATGCGACTACATCCTGCGGGTGGTGGCGCCGGACCTGGCGGCCTTCTCGGAGTTCATGATGAAGCAGTTGCTGCGCCTGCCGGGGGTG
>DATLGF010000265.1:0-12546 GCA_035540575.1 Noviherbaspirillum sp. | reverse complement strand
ATCGCCACCTCGACGCGCTGCGCCGCGATCTGTCCGCGGTGATCGCCGCCGTCATCGCACGGCGCCAGCCGATGGCCAGCGACCTGGAAGAAGTGCTCGCCGATTTCCGCATCGTCGAGGACCTCGAGCGTGTCGGCGACCTGGCGAAGAACATCGCCAAGCGCGCCACCGCCATCGTCAACGAGCAGTTTCCGATCGATCTGGTGCTGGAGCTCAAGCGCCTGGCCGGGCTGGCTTCGAAGCAGCTCGAGCACGCGCTCAACACCTACCTGGACCGCGATGCCGAGAAGGCGATCGCGGTCCGCGACGGCGACGAACAGGTCGACGTGCTGCACAGCGAAGTGTTCGGCAAGATCGTCGCCCGCATGGCCGAGGACAGCGGCCATGTGCTCGGCCTCGTGCACCTGCTGTTCTGCGCAAAGAACATCGAACGCATCGGCGACCATGCGACCCATATCGCCGAGGCCGCCTACCTGACCGCAACCGGCGAGCGCCCGGCCTCCGAACGCCCGCGCCGCGATCTCTCCAGCACGATGAGCGCCGACCATGCTGCAAGCAAGGACTGACTACACGACCACGATGTCACCGCTCCCGATCAGGCAGCCCGGCGCGCCGCGCATACTGATCGTCGATGACGAACCGGCGATCGTGGACCTGCTCAAGTTCACGATAGACAAGGCGGGCTGGGACGCGACCCTCAGCTACAGCGCGACCGAGGCCTGGGAGCTGATGCAGCGCCAGGATTTCAGCCTGGTGCTGCTCGACTGGATGCTGCCGGACCTGTCCGGCTACCACCTGCTCTCGCGCATCCGCGGCAACCGGCGCACCGAGCAATTGCCGGTCATCATGCTGACCGCGCGCGGCATGGAGGAAGACCGCGTCGCGGGCCTCGACAACGGCGCCGACGATTATGTGACCAAGCCGTTCTCGCCGCGCGAGCTGACATCCCGCATTAACGCGCTGATGCGCCGCCAGGGGCCGGCCGATCCGGCCCAGCTGCTGCGCGCGGGCACGGTCACGCTGGATGCGGCCAGCGTAACGGTCACGATCGACAACGAGCGCGCCGAGATGGGCCATGCCGAGTTCAAGCTGCTCAAGTTCTTCATGAGCCACCCCGAGCGCGTGTTTTCGCGCAGCCAGTTGCTCGACAAGGTCTGGGGCGACCATGTGGTCATCGAGGAACGCACGGTCGACGTGCACGTGCTACGCCTGCGCAAGGCGCTCAAGGGGCAGGAGCATCTGATCCGGACCGTGCGCGGCGTCGGCTACATGCTGACGGAACGGCTATGAAACCGGACGGGCGCGCGGGCGGCGCGGTTGTGGCACGGATCGCAAGAACGGCATCTGCTTCTGCCTGCTGTCTTCCGTCATCCACGCGCACCCGCAGGACCAGTTCGACCGCGAGGTTTCCTCCTCGAACAGTTCGGCATCGACAGAAGCCGGTTATATGCAGTCGACGGCCCGGTCAACATGGTGCGCCTGCGCGAGCTCGGCGATCATGCGCGCGTGATGGCCGTGTGGCTGCGGCGTCACCTGCGTGAAGACACGCGCATCCTCGCCAGCCCGGTCGTACGCACGGGCGCAATCTGGTGGTTGCGGCGGAGATGGTCATGCGGGGCAGTCATCCCGGTGCATGACACTCCAACGGGCATCCGGCAAATCGCGGGCCGCATTTTCACTGGCCGGATTCCAGGAATGCATGGTCGATGCGATTCAACAATCCGGTGGACTTGAAATCCGTACTGTTTGCCAGGACTACCGTAGCAATGCCTCTTGTCGGGTAGATGCGCATCTCGCAATGAAATCCGCCGCCGCCCCCTTCCTTGAAGAGATAGTCCACCCCGCGGGTCTTGCCGACATGCCATCCGGGCGTCATGGCGATTGCCCGCCCGGCATCGTCGGTCTGCGGGGTCTCCAGAAGGCGCCTGGTCTGCGGTCCCAGCAGTACGGACTCGGTTCGCAACTGGTCTTGCAGGAATCGGCTGAACCCGCGCGCCGTGCCGATCAGCCCGCCAAAAGCGGGGCCGTTCACGTAATGGTTGCGCAGCCGCAGCCACCGTCCCTCGTATCCGCCCACGAACTTGCGATCAAGAACGAAGCCCTTCAACAGGTTCATCCACGTGTATTTTCCAAGATAGCCGCTCGCATGGCGCGACGCATCGGGAATGACAAAGTCCATCTCCTGCGGGGGGATCTGCAGGGGCCGAAGGATGCTCAGTCGCACATACTCCTGAAATGACTGCCCCCGCACCTGCTCGACGATCTTTCCGAGCAACCAGTAATTGATATTGGAGTAGGCAAACTTGCGGCCCGGTTCAAACGAAAGTACAGGGTTCTCGCGCAGAACCGCAGCAAGCGCCTCATCCTCATCGAACCCCGGGTCCTCTTCGGCCAGGTGCACCCATCGAAGCGGAACCGGGTTTGGAATGCCGGACGTGTGAGTCAGCAGCTGGCGCAAGGTGATGCCATGGCCGCGGTAGGCGGCATGTGGAAGGTGGCCGTCGATCAGCTCATCGAGTTGCAGCCTGCGCTGCTCCACCAACTGCAGGATCGCGACAGCGGTGAAGATCTTCGTCATCGAGTACGCCATCAAGGTCGTGTCCAGGCGCATTGCCTTGTGACCCTGGATATCGGCCCAGCCGCCTGCATATTCGAAGCGCACACGATCGGCGGTCACGACGATGTACTGAAGGCCGGGAACCGTCGACCGAACGAATTGATTCAGCGTACCTGTCGAGGCGCGCAACAAGGCAGCGTCGTCGGCCATCGTTCCTCCTGCATCCTCCTGCAAGATGCCGCGGGCATCCGGCAGCTTTACCGTACACCTGCCGGGACGGGAAGCGGCGTTCCCCTGAGACTTCGGGCGGCCCTGAATCGATTCGCCTGGTCGCCGGGATGTGGGACGCGTATCTGCGAGGTTCATCAGGATCGCCGTGCTCTCGCCAAGAATTCCGCCGTCTTCCGGAACGCGCGCGTGAATCTGTCGAAGTGCTTTCCGAACGCCTGCGCCCGGCACGGATGGCCATGTTGCCCTTCCGCCGTCTCTGCACGGTCTCCGCTATCCTTGGCGGATGACGAGCGCAACGACCGATCCCCGTCCCACTCCTCCCGAACGCCCGCTGCCCGGCGACTGCTGCGGCAGCGGCTGCGCGCGCTGCGTGTACGTGATCTACGAAGAGGAGATGGACGCGTACCGGGAGGCGTTGCAGGAATGGGAGCGACGCCAGCTGTCCAGAGGAAAGAGCGTTGACGCAAGCCAATCTCGCAAGGCGCGCCAAAAATAAACCTTGGTGATCTCCGCTTATGTGTGTATAGTCGGCCCTGCACTTACATCAAGTGGTTATTGTTGGTCTCTTTCCCGTCTTGCCCGCTCATCGAGCAATTCCTGTTTGACTCCCTTCGGTTACATCTTGGTTTCGGGTGCCAACTTTGGGCATCGTGCCCTTCACACATCTTTTTCAGGAATTTTTCATGAGTACACTCACTGGTACCGTTAAGTGGTTCAACGACTCCAAGGGCTTCGGCTTCATCACTCCCGATGACGGCGGCAAGGACCTGTTTGCCCACTTCAGCGATATCCAATCGAACGGCTTCAAGAGCTTGTCGGAAAACCAGCGCGTCTCCTTCGTGCGCGGCATGGGCCCGAAGGGCGAAAAGGCAAGCGACATCCGTGTTGTCTGAGTCCGGCCTCTAGCCCCACGATCTCCAGAATTCACCGAGCGCCACCGGCGCCTCCCCGGGGCACCATGCAGATAGCATGGGTACCCGCGAGGAATCAGGGGCACCTTGCAGATAGCATGGGCGTCTGACAATCCGGCTGGTGTGATGAATAGAAAAGGCTCGCCATGTGGCGAGCCTTTTTGCGTTTCAGCTCCTCGTAACCCTTCAGCCCTCCGCAGCGGGCCTTTCATGTTGTCCAGCTACACGGGTGGTTCGTTGTCCCACACCCGGGCAGGCCGCTCAGTCAGCACTGAACCAGACAAGCTCCCACTCTCCTTCTTCGGTCGCATGGCGCAGGATATAGCGCGCGCCATCGCTTGCCGCAATCTTGAAATAGTCGCAGAGCCGGCCCGGCCACCGATCCAGTACCTCGTCGACCTGCAATTCACGCGTTCCGATCGCGAACGAAGCCGGTTCCGGATCGCCGCCGGGAACCGCGCGTGTCATTACCTTGATGTGCATGATCCCTGTTTGTGTCGGTCCATGCGCCAAGGTTCGCATTCGACGAACGCACAGCGATGCAGGCAGAATGTCTGGCCGAAGGAGGAGACATGAAGACAAGAAAGATCCTGATCGCCAATCGCGGCGAGGTGGCGATCCGCGTTGCCCGCACCGCCGCTGAGACCGGCATTGCGACGGTGGCGGTGTATTCCGAGGATGATGCGCAGGCGCTGCACGTGCGCAAGGCCGGCGCGGCGCGCGCGCTGGGCGGACGCGGCCCCGCCGCCTATCTCGACGCCGCCCGGCTGATCCGCATCGCGCACGAGACCGGCTGCGATGCGCTGCACCCGGGCTACGGATTTCTCAGCGAAAACGCCGGTTTCGCACGGCAATGCGCCGCGGCCGGCCTGCTGTTCATCGGGCCGCAGCCGGAGGTGCTGGAACTGTTCGGCGACAAGGCGCGCGCCCGCGCGCTGGCCGCACGGCTCGGCGTGCCGCTGATCCCGGGCAGCGACGGCCCGGTCACGCTGGACGAGGCACGCGCCTTCATGCGCACGCTGCCGGCCGGGACGCCGCTGATGCTCAAGGCGGTGGCGGGCGGCGGCGGACGCGGGATGCGCATCGTCACCGACGAGAACGATCTTGACGAGGCATACACGCGCTGCGCCGGCGAGGCGCGCGCGGCATTCGGCAGCGACGCGCTGTATGCCGAGCGTCTTGTCGAACGCGTGCGTCATATCGAAGTGCAGGTGGCCGGCGACGGCGATGACGCGGTGCATCTGTGGGAGCGCGAATGCACGCTGCAGCGGCGCAACCAGAAGCTGATCGAGATCGCTCCCAGCCCTTCGCTGTCGCCCGCGATGCGCGAGCGCATCTGCGCCGACGCGCTGCGGCTCGCGCGCGCGGTCGGCTATCGCAACATCGGCACCTTCGAATTCCTGGTGCACGGTGACGGTGAGTCGGCCGAGCATTGGTTCATCGAGGCCAATCCGCGCCTGCAGGTCGAGCACACGGTGACCGAGGAAGTGCTTGGCGTGGATCTCGTGAAGACGCAGATCCGGCTAGCCGAAGGCGCGTCGCTCGCGCAGGCCGGGCTGCGACAGGCGCTCGCACCGCGCGGCTGCGCGATCCAGCTGCGCATCAACATGGAGACCATGCAGGCCGACGGCGGCGTGCTGTCGTCGGGCGGACGCCTGCAGGTGTACACGCCGCCCAGCGGACCGGGCGTGCGTGTGGACGGCTGCGGACATGCCGGCCTCGCACCGAGTCCTGCATTCGATTCGCTGCTGGCGAAACTGGTGGTCAGCGCGCCGGGCGGCCATGCCGATGCGCTCGCGCGCGCCCGTCGTGCGCTGGACGAGTTCGAGGTGGAAGGCGTGGCGACCAACATCGCGTTCCTGCAGGCGCTGCTGCGCGAACCGGCGGTGCAGGAAAACCGGGTGCACACGCGTTTCATCGACGAGCACGCCGCGACACTGCTTGCAGTTGACCACAAGCACGCCTCCGACGCTGCGCCATCGCCCGAAGCCGCGACCGGCACCATGGCCATTACGGCACCGATGCACGGCGTGCTGGTTTCACTGGATGTCGCGCCCGGCGCGGTGGTGCGGCGCGGACAGCAGGTGGCGGTGCTCGAAGCGATGAAGATGGAGCATGTCGTGCATGCGCCGTTCGGCGGGACCGTGCATGCGACGGCGGCCGCGCCGGGCGAGGTGCTCGCGCAGGGGCAGGCGATCCTGCATCTCGATCATGATCACAGCGATGGCGACGCGAGCGAAGCCGAGGCCGGGCCCGATCTCGATGCGATCCGCCCGGATCTTGCCGAAGTGCTCGCGCGCCATGCATTGCTGCAGGACGAAGCCCGTCCCGATGCGGTCGCGCGGCGCCGCAAGACCGGCCAGCGCACCGCGCGCGAGAACATCGCCGACCTCTGCGATCCGGACTCCTTCATCGAATACGGCGCGCTCGCGCTCGCCGCGCAGCGGCGCCGGCGCAGCGTGGAGGAGCTGATCCGAATCAGCCCGGCAGACGGGCTGGTTGCGGGCATAGGCAGCGTCAACGGCGCGCACTTCGGCGACGACAGGTCGCGTTGCATGGTCATCTCCTACGACTACACGGTGTTCGCCGGCACGCAGGGGATGATGAACCACAAGAAGACCGACCGCATGTTCCAGGTGGCGGGGCAGGCGCGCCTGCCCATCGTGCTGTTCGCCGAGGGCGGCGGCGGGCGTCCCGGGGACACCGACGCGATGATCGTGGCCGGCCTCGACGTGCCCACCTTCATCGGCTTTGCCCGCCTGTCGGGACTGGTGCAGCGCATCGGCATCGCCTCCGGCCGCTGCTTTGCCGGCAATGCGGCGCTGCTTGGATGCTGCGATGTGATCATCGCCACCGAGAACGCGACCATCGGCATGGGCGGTCCGGCGATGATCGAGGGCGGCGGCCTCGGTGTGTTCGAGCCGGAGGAAGTGGGGCCGGTGTCCATGCAGGCGCCCAACGGGGTGATCGACGTGGTGGTGAAGGACGAGCAGGAAGCGGTGCGCGTGGCCAGGCAATACCTGTCCTACTTCCAGGGGCCGCTGCCGGACTGGCGCTGCGCCGACCAGCGCATGCTGCGCCACCTGGTGCCGGAGAACCGTCTGCGCGCCTACGACGTGCGGCGCGTGATCGACACCTTGGCCGACGAGGATTCGGTGCTGGAGCTGCGGCGCGAGTTCGGTGTCGGCATCATCACCGCGCTGGTGCGCATCGAAGGACGCCCGCTCGGACTGATCGCCAACAATCCACTGCACCTGGGCGGCGCAATCGACGCCGATGCCGCCGACAAGGCCGCGCGCTTCATGCAGCTTTGCGACGCATTCGATCTGCCGATGCTCTCGCTGTGCGACACGCCCGGCTTCATGGTCGGGCCGGATGCGGAGAAGACCGCGATGGTGCGGCATGTGTCGCGCCTGTTCGTCACCGCGGGCAGCATGGACGTTCCGTTTTTCACGGTGGTGCTGCGCAAGGGCTATGGACTGGGCGCGCAGGCGATGGCCGCGGGCAGCTTTCATGCGCCGCTGCTGACCGCGTCATGGCCTAGCGGCGAGTTCGGCGGGATGGGGCTGGAAGGCGCGGTGCGCCTGGGCTATCGGAAGGAACTGGAAGCGCTGACCGATCCGGCCGAACGCCGCGCCTTGTTCGACCGGCTGGTCGGCGAATACTATGAGAAAGGCAAGGCGATCAGCATGGCGTCGTTTCTCGAGATCGACAGTGTGATCGATCCGATGGAAACGCGCCGCTGGATCATGCGCGGCCTGCGCTCGGTGCCGCCGGCGCGCGAGCGCGGCGACAGGAAGCGGCCGTTTATCGATACCTGGTAATTAACGGCGGCGACGTTGGGCGCCGGTAGGCACCGGCCCGCGCTTTTCGAGGTGGCGGAAGGTGATGCGGCCCTTGCCGAGATCATAGGGCGACAATTCCAGCGATACGCGGTCCCCGGCGATGATGCGGATGTGATTCTTGCGCATCTTCCCGGAGGTGTAGGCAACCAGTTGGTGGCCGTTTTCCAGCGCGACGCGATAACGCGAATCGGGCAGGACTTCGGCAACCGTGCCATTCATTTCGAGCAGATCTTCCTTGGCCATAAGACTCCAGACAATAAAACACCGACATGCCGGCAACGCGCGGCACGCGACAGGGGTTGACAGGATCATGCGTGCGCCGACCGTTGTGGTCGAAGCGGGGCGCATGGCGATGCGAACAGTCGCTCATGCGGGCCACGCGGGGGTGCATGAGCAGATGGGATGCCGCAAACGACGACGGCATGCATGGAACAAGTCAGGCGCAACGACAAGGTCCGGTGACGCGCCTGACGACGGATGCGCAGCAGCGGAGGTTGCCACGCGCGCCGGCGGTGGAGGGGGAAACAGCCGGCGTAAAGGCGACATTGTAACGCATCAAGCGCACTGCCCTCTTGGGGCAGCACAATGGCGCCGGCGCTGATGGCCCGTTCATGGTCAGTTCGACACGCACTGTCGAACCCACGTGAGCTGCGCGGCGGCAACGGCCGCCTTCATATAGAGACCTCGTCCCCGGATTTGTTCCCATGGCTCAAACACAGATGACTTCAGGCTTCCGCAAGCGTTTCATCCGCATCTTCGCATTCGGGCTGATCGGCGTGGCCAGCCTTCCGCTCGTCTTCGTGCCTGCGCTGCGCGCCGGCGCGCTGGGCGGCGCAATGCCGGACCTGCCGTTGCCGGCGCTGGTTGCGCTCATGCTGGTCAACCCCCTCGTGTTGCTGGCCATCGGCGCGGCGCTGGGCGCGGCACTGGCACCGCGCGTGCGCCTGCGCTCCTTCATTGCGATGCCGGAAGTCAAGCACGAGGAACCCATCGCCCTGCGCAGCGCCGCGCCGCTTGCGGTCGCGTTCGGGCTGCTGCTGGCGGCCGCGACCGTCGTGCTCGACCTCGCGCTTGCGCCCCTGATGAGCGAGCAATGGTCGAGCGCGGTCGCGGCCCAGATGCAGCAGCCGGTGCTGCCGGCGCTGGTCACGGGCATGCTCTACGGCGGCATCACCGAGGAGATCCTGCTGCGGTGGGGGCTGATGTCCTTGCTGATGTGGGCCGGATGGCGCCTGTTCGCGGGCGGCGCGGCCGCGCCGCCGCCGGCGCTCGCATGGGGGGCGATCCTGCTGGCCGCGCTGGCCTTCGGCGCCGGTCACCTGCCCGCGGCTGCGGCGCTGGCGCCGCTCGACGCGCCGCTCGTTCTGCGCACGGTGCTGCTGAACGCAATTGCCGGCGTCGTGTATGGCTGGCTGTTCTGGCGCCGTCACCTGGAGGCTGCGATGGTCGCGCACGCGAGCACCCACGTGGGCTTCGCGCTGCTGCGGGCGGCGGGGGCGGTCTGAGCGTCAGGCGCCGTCGCTGGCGACCGCGCCGATCTGCGTGATATCGGCCGCGAGCGCGGCCGGGCTCACCGGCTTCGTGCGGTGCAGGTCGAAGCCCGCTTCCTCGGCCCGGCGCCGGTCCTGCTCCTGGCCCCAGCCGGTCAGCGCCACCAGAATCAGGTCCGGTTGCAGCGCGCGCATGCGGCGGGCGACCGTGTAGCCGTCCAGGTCCGGCAGGCCGATGTCGAGGATCACGACGTCCGCTCCGGTCGTTTCCAGCTCGTCAAGCGCGCTTTGTCCGTCGTAGCGGGTGTGCACCTGGTGGCCGAGATACTCAAGGAAGGCGGCCAGGCTGTCGGCTGCGTCCACATTGTCGTCGACCACGAGGATGCGCCGTGCTGCCGAAGCCGGGGTGATTGCATCGGCCTTCGCCTCCTGCGGCGTCGCCGGCGCCTCGGCCGGCAAGGCCGGAAGGCGCACCGTGAACTCGCTGCCGCAGCCGGGGCCGTCGCTTTGCGCGTCAATGCTGCCGCCATGCAGTTCGAGCAATTGCCGCGCGAGCGGCAGGCCGATGCCCAGTCCCCCCTGGGCCTGCTCGCCGCTGGGCCGACCTTGCACGAACATCTGGAACATCGCGGGAATGCGCTCGGCCTGCATCCCCATGCCGTTGTCGCGCACCCGCACGATGACGTCGCCGTCCACCCGCTCCGCCCGCAATTCAATGCGTCCGCCCGGCGGCGTGTACTTGGCGGCGTTGTTGAGGATGTTGAGGAAGACCTGGGTCAGGCGCGTGCCGTCGCCATCGAGCGGGATCGGCGTTTCGGGCAAGGTCACGACAAACGCATGACCGAGGCTGTCGATCAGGTGCTGGTTTCCCTCGATCGCGCCGGCCAGCACGCTCTTGAGTTCGATGCGCTCGCGCTTGAGTTCGATGCGCCCGGTCGTGATGCGCGAAACGTCCAGCAGGTCATCGACCAGCCGTGCAAGATGGCGCACCTGGCGATCCAGCATGCCGTGCAACTGCTGCAGCTCGGGATCGAACCGGGCCTTCGACTGCATCAGCTGCAGGCCGTTGAGTATCGGCGCGAGCGGATTGCGCAGCTCGTGCGCGAGGGTCGCGAGGAACTGGTCCTTGCGCCTGTCGGTCTCGCGCAGCGCCTCTTCCATCTGCTTGCGTTCGGTGATGTCCACCACGATGCCGAGCAGACGCTGTACCCGCTCGCCGCAGCTGCCTTCCGGATCAGGCCGACCGTAGGCCTCGATCCAGCGCACCGCGCCGTCATTGTGGCGGCGGATCCGGCATTCGAAGTGCCAGGTCCTGCCGTGCTTGATCGCGGATTGAAACGCCGTGCTGACGCGCTCGCGGTCTTCCGGCAGTACGTGTTCGATGAAGCGGGCATACCCCCATTCGGGCAGCAGGTGGTCGTAGCCGAAGATCTGGTCGTGGCGCAGCGAGCGCACCGACGTGTCATTGCGCAGGTCGAGCTCCCAGCTGCCGAGCTGGCCGGCTTCCAGCGCAACTTCCAGGCGCGCTTCTTCGGTGCGCATCTCGCGCAGCTGCGTGAGCATCCAGGCAACCTGGCTTTCCGGGTCGGCGCTGTCGTCGACCAGTTCCGGGCGTTCGTAGAACACATTGCGCTTGCACACCGCATCATCCACGACGGCCACCGGATGGATGCGCATGATGTCGCGCACCACCTCCGCCGGCCAGGCGGACTTGTCGTACACGCACAGACCGGCCGCCTTGCGCGAGCTGAACAGTGCATTCAGGCGCGCCTCGAACTCGATCAGGCCGGGGCGCAGTTCCGCGCGGTCGATCGCCCAGACCGGCTCGCCGGCAAATCGGCAGCCGGAAAAGTTGGCGGCGAGCGCGCTGTCGATCGCGCGCTCGAAGGTCTCATACATCAGATCCGGCTTGAATTCGCCGTCGCTCAGATACGCGTCGTAGGCGGTCGGCAGGTTCAGTGCGCCGCGCGCGATTTCGGCTTCCACGTCGATGCCTTGCTCGCTCAGCATCGTTCGCAGGGTGGCGGTGGTGGCGGCATCGGCCGCATACATGACGAATTCGTTCTGGCGCAATCCATCGGCGATGTACTGGGCTGCCGCGCCGAGCCGCTGCTGCGGATCCTCGCAGACCACGCAGACGTGGTCGCCCTGCTTCACATGGGCGGCCAGCTGGTCCATCAGCTTGCGCGAGCGCGCAACAGCCATTTCTTCAGACATGACGAGAAAGCGGAGGGGGTTGCGGGGGAGAGAGCGTATCTTACTCTCAATGGGAGCCGGGTGTTTGCGGGTGGAACGAGGTTGATCTACGTCATATCCCGGTGGAAATTTTGCTAGAAAAGGTCGAGCTGGGCGGTGCCCCGGCCGGGCTGCCGCGGCGCTCGGAAATGCGAGGTGTCGAGTCCGGCGAAATCGCCCAGCCGCGCGCGCACGCCCAGGCGCGCGAGCGCCTTGTCGAAGCGCTGGCGGATCAGGTCCGCCCACACCCCTTCACCGCGCATGCGCGTGCCGAACTGCGCGTCGTATTCCTTGCCGCCGCGCATGTCGCGCAGCCGGTTCATCACCCGCTGCGCGCGTTCGGGAAAATGCGCCTGCAGCCACTGCTGGAACAGCGGGTTCACTTCCCACGGCAGGCGCAGCACGATATAGCTTGCGCTCTGTGCGCCGGCTTCCAGCGCGGCGGCCAGCACCCGTTCGAGGTCGGGCTCGGTGACGAACGGAATCACCGGCGCAATGCTCACGCCCACCGGAATGCCGGCCTCGGCCAGCGTGCGTATCGTGCGCAGGCGCCGTGCCGGCGCGGCGGCACGCGGCTCCAGCGTGCGTGCGATCTGCGCATCCAGCGTGGTGATCGTCACCGCAGCGACCGCCAGCCTCTTGGCGGCCATCGGCGCGAGCAGGTCGATGTCGCGCTCGATCAGCGAGGATTTGGTGATCAGCGCCAGCGGATGTTCGCAGTCATGGAAGATCTGCAGGATCCGGCGCGTGAGCCGCAGCTCGCGTTCGCACGGCTGGTAGGCGTCGGTGTTCACGCCCAGCGCAACCGGCTCCGGGACGTAGGAGGGCCGCGCAAAGGCCTGCTGCAGCAATTCGGGCGCGTTTACCTTGGCAAAGATGCGGCTTTCGAAGTCGAGTCCGGGCGACAGGCCGAGGTAGCTGTGGGTCGGACGCGCGAAACAATAGATGCAGCCGTGCTCGCAGCCGCGGTAGGGGTTGAGCGATACGTCGAACGGAATGTCCGGCGAGGCGTTGCGGGTGAGGATGCTTTTTGCGGTTTCCTCGATCACCTCGGTCCTGCGTGCCGTGCTCGCCCCTTCCGAGTCTTCGCCCCAGCCGTCATCGAAGGCCTCGCGCTGCTGCAATTCGTAGCGGCCTTGCAGATTCGATACCGCGCCGCGCCCTTTCATCGGCGACAACGGCCGCAGCGGCACCGGGGTGGATTCCTCGTCCATATGCGTACTGTATATAAAAACAGTAGTGTAGATGCGCGCGGCACCCGTCGCAAGGGGCGATAA
>DATLGF010000264.1:0-5095 GCA_035540575.1 Noviherbaspirillum sp. | reverse complement strand
GAAGATCTCCTCGCGCGCGATGCGCATCTGCTGCGTGACCTCGGCAAACACGGCTGGCGTGACATAGTAGCCGCGCTCATACCCTTCGCCGGTCAGGCGTTCGCCGCCGCACAGCAGGCGCGCCTCCTGCCGGCCGATCTCGATGTAGTTCAGCACCGTTTCCAGCTGTTTCTGCGTGGCCAGCGGACCGAGGTCCATGCCGCCGGTCATGCCGCTGCCGATCTTCAGCGCGCGCACCTTCTCCACCAGTTTCTCGGTGAACGCGGCCTTCACCTGCGCGACGACGATGATGCGGCTGGTGCCGGTGCAGGCCTGGCCGGAGAGCGATAGCCCACCCTTGATCGCGAGATCGACCGCCTTGTCCAGGTCCGCATCCTCCATCACGATCAGCGGATTCTTCCCGCCGAGCTCCATCTGGATGCGCGTGGTCAGCGGCACCGAGCGGTGGATCTGCGTACCGGCGGCGGTGGAACCGGTGAACGAGATCGCGCGCACCTGCGGCGCTTCGGTGATCGCGGCGCCGACATCGGCGGCGCGGCCGGTGATGCAGTTCAGCACGCCCTTCGGCAAACCCGCCTCGACAAGCGCCTCGACCAGGCGCAGCCCGGACAGCGGCGCGTCCGACGAGGGCTTGAACACCACGGTATTGCCGGTGATCAGTGCCGGCGCGATCTTGCGCGCCGGGATCGAGATCGGGAAGTTCCACGGCGAGATCACCGTCACGACGCCCAGCGGCTCGCGCTGCGTGTAGACGAGCATGTCCGGATCGTCGTTCGGGAAGGTTTCGCCGGTGAAGCTCTGGCCTTCGACCGCGTAGAAGCGCAGGGTCTGGGCCGAGCGCAGCACCTCGTCGCGCGCCTGCGCGAGCGGCTTGCCTTCCTCGCGCGTCAGTTCTTGTGCGAACACGTCCGCGCGCGCTTCGAGGTAGTCCGCCGCGCCGTTCAGGATCTTTGCGCGCCGCGTGATCGGCATGCTCTTCCAGCCGGCAAACGCCCGGGCGGCGGCATCCACCGCGCGCCTGGCGTCGTCGCCGCTCGAAGCCTGGAACAGGCCGACCAGGTCCGAGGTGTCGGCCGGATTGCGGTTTTCGAAGGTCGCGCCGGCCGCACTGCGCGCCCATTCGCCATCAATGAGATTCCTGTACTCGGTAGGCTCTTGCATCGATCATCCTCGGTATGCGCCCCGGCTTGCGCATGCGGCCGGAGCATCGGTGCGATGGCGCACGTGGCGCTCCGTGCGCCTCCACGTGCACCTCTCTGTGCGCGGCGCGCTCAGGCGGCAAGCGGCGTTGCCTCGCGCGGCGCCACATAGTCGTAATACAGCGCGGTGGTATAGAGCAGGCGCATCTGCGCGCCGATCTCGCAGATCTTCACGCAACGCTGCTGCAGCTCCGGCGTGTTCGCCAGTTCGAGCACGATCTGGTAGCCGCGCTCGCCGTGGATCTCGTCTGAGCTGATGTGCAGGTCGAAGAACTCGACCTCCTCGTCGGTAAAGCCGTATTTCTCGCGCAGCGCGGGCGACTGGTTGCGATAGATCGCCGGTACCTGCGACTCGAGCCCGACGACCAGTCCCGCGACCGCGACGATCGGGTCCTCGCGCATCGCCAGCGCGTAGCACCAGCTCTGCAGTCCGCGCGTCGTCGGCGACATGTTGTCCGGATCGATGACCCGCTCGCGCGTCGTGCCGCAGGCTTCGGCGAAACGGATCAGCAGGTCGGTGTGACGGTCTCCGCCCACTTCCTCCTCGTACATGTTGTAGAGCAGGAAGTCCTTCGCTTCGGTATACGAATCCGGCATGCGTGCATAAACGTAAGCAAGGTAATCGGCGAACGGGCCGACATAGTGGTAGTGGTTCTCCGCCCAGTGCGCGAGGTGGGCGCGCGACAGCGTGCCATTGGCCCAGGCCACGCTGAATGGCGATTTGGTTGCGGTCTTGCCCTGGATCGCGCGCTCCAGAGCGGCGCGGAATTCTTCCCGATTCATCAACGCGGTCATAGCTTCTCCTTTGGGTAGGTGCCGGCACGCTTGTGAACAGCTGCCGGCGGTTCGCTGCGGTATATTGTATACCGTGGCTTCATGCAGTTGTATACCAAAATCCCCGTTTGTCCAGCACTTTGCGAGCGCTCAAGCGGGCGTTCGCGTGCACTGCGGTGCAGTAAGGCAGCAGGCGCGGGCGCACGCGGCTTACCGGTGGAAGCTCTCAGTCCGCGAGCGCCACCCCGTCTTTGCGCGGGTCCGAAGCGCCTGCGAGCGAGCCATCGGGCAGGCGCAGCACGACTTGCGCACCGCCGAAGTCGCTGCGCCCTGCCAGATCGCCCTCGCCTGCAGCGGGTTCACCGAAGCCGCGCTCACGCAACAGCGCTGCCGCATCAGCGGGGAAGCCGGTCTCGAGCGCCAGCGCCCGGCCGCCCTCCAGCCGCCAGCGCGGCGCCGCAATCGCCTCGCGCAGCGGCTCGCCCCAGGCAAAGAGCCGCGTCAACAGCTGCACCTGCCCTTGCGGCTGCATCAGGCCGCCAACCACGCCGAGACCGGCATGAAACCGCCCTTCGCGCAGGCAGGCGGCCGGTATCACCGTGTGATACGGGCGCTTGCCGCCGGCCGGCCCGTTCGGATGGCCGGGCGCGGAAAACCCGAATCCACGGTTCTGCAGCACGAAGCCAAGGCCGGGGACCGCAATGGCGGAACCGAAGCGCTTGAAGATGCTGCTCATCAGCGTGATCGCGAGGCCGTCGCGGTCGACGATCACGGTGCACACCGTATTGCCGGAAGGGTCGGCGACCGTCTTGCTGGCCGTCTGCAAGGCGCGCCCGGTGGCTTCGACCAGCGCGGCGACCGCCTGCGGCGTGCCCTCTTCGCGCGCAAAGGCTTCGAGCGACAGCAGCGCGTCGATGACCGCGCAGCCATGCGTGTTGGGCGGGCATTCGAGTACGGTGACGCCGCAGAACTCGCCGCGCAGCGGCACGCAGAAGTTGCCCGCATGCGCGGCAAGGTCATCCGCGCCGAGCAGGCCACCGCGGGCGCGCACCGCAGCCGCCATGGCCTCGGCCGCACTGCCATCGTAGAACGCGCGGTAGCCGTCGCGCGCGATGCGGGCAAGGAATTCCGCCAGTTCCGGGTTGGCAAACACCTCCCCTGCCGCCGGAACGCGCCCGTGTCGATACAGTGCGGCGGCGGTTGGGTCCGCCTTCAACACCGGCTCGAACAGCTTCCACTCGCGCGCCGCCACCGGGGCGACCGCGAAGCCTGTGCGGGCCAGCGTAATCGCATCGCGCAACAGGCGCGGCCATTCGAGCCGGCCGTAGCGCTGGTGCAAGTCGTGCCATCCACACACGGCGCCCGGCACCGTGACTGACCATGGGTGCCGTTCCGGTATGCGCCCGCCTGGCATCTGTGCGACGCGCTCGGCCGACAAGGATGCGGGCGCACGGCCGGTCCCGTTGTATGCGACCGCTTGTCCGTCTGGCTCGACGATCATGGCCAGCAGATCGCCGCCTATGCCTGTCGCCATCGGCTCGACGACGCCGAGCACCGCATCTGCCGCGACCGCCGCATCGACCGCGCTCCCGCCTTCAGCAAGCGCGTGCCGCGCGGCGGCCGCCGCGAGCGGATGGCCGGTGGCGATCATCGAGACGCTTCCGATGGCAAAGCGGCGGTCAGGGTCGTCCATGCTGTAGCAAATCGGCTGGGATCTTACTGTATACCGTATACAGCAAACACCTTTTCGTCAACCGCTTGTCCAAGAGAAGAAGGGTTGCACCCCTGCTCGCCATTCCCGATCCGGCCGTATACAATGTTCTGGACGTCCATTTATCCCCTGAGAATCATGTCGACTTCTTCACCCTCGGCCGTTGTCGCCGAACGCGCCGATGTCAAGCTCGGCGAACAACATCGTCCGCTTTCCGCCGTCATCCGCGACACGCTGCGCGCACGCATCCTGAGCGGCGAGTTCTCCACCGGAGACCGCCTCGTCGAGGGGCGCCTGTCCGAGGAGCTTGGTGCTTCACGAGTGCCGGTGCGCGAGGCCCTGCGCGCGCTCGCGTCCGAGGGCCTGGTCACCATCGAGCCGCGGCGCGGCGCATCGGTGGTGTTTCTTTCCGACGAGATGGCGCACGATCTCGTTGAAGTGCGCGCGACGCTGGAAGGCCTGAACGCCAAGCTGGCCGCACAGCGTCGCACCGACAAGGTCGTTGCGGAACTGAAAGAAGTGCTGGAGCGCGGCATGGCCGCCGCGAAGACCGGCCGCCCGGATCAACTGGCGGCGCTCAACTACGAATTCCACGAACTGCTGGCCACAGCGGCCGGCAATGCGGTGCTGACCGACATGGTGCGCTCGCTGCGCACGCGCACGGCGATGCTGTTTGCGCCGAACACGAAGGAACGCGCACGCCAGGACTGGGAAGAACACGCACAGGTGCTGCATGCCGTCATTTCCGGGAACGCGGAACTCGCGGCTCTGCTGGCCGCGCAGCACGTCCACAATTCCGCCGAAGCGCGCATGAAGAGCCGGCGCACGGCGCGCGAGAAGACGAAGTAGCTGCTGTCACCCCACTCGTTTGTTGCCATAAAGGAGCCGCGCGATGCTGCATCTGACCGACGACATGATCGAACGACTCGTAAGTGCAAGCGAGGCGGAATCCGTGCTGCGCAGCGCCTTCATCGATTTTGCCGGCGGCCGGGCGGCGATGCAGGCGCGTGCACGCACCGAGGCCGGGGGCGTGAAGCTGTCGACCCTGGGCGCGGTCATTCCCGGCCAGGGCGTGACAGGCGCCAAGGTGTACACCACCATCAACGGCCAGTTCCGCTTCGTGATCCTGCTGTTCTCCACCGAGGACGGCCGCCCGCTCGCCTGCCTGGACGCCGGCACGATCACCCGCATCCGCACCGCCGCCTGCTCGCTGCTCGCGGCGCGCGAACTGGCGCCGGAAAGGCCGCAGCGCATGGCCTTGTTCGGGGCCGGCGTGCAGGGCAGCGCGCATGCCGAACAGTTTTCGCGCGCATTCGGCCTAGGCCGGATCGCGGTCTGCGACCCCTATGCGAAACCGGAGACGATCGCGCTGTTGCAAAGCCGCTGCGAGGCCGAAGTGGACGTCGCCAGC
>DATLGF010000263.1:0-16033 GCA_035540575.1 Noviherbaspirillum sp. | reverse complement strand
CGCGCTGTACCGGCCCAAGGGGAAGACAGAGCCGGCCGCGCCTGCGAAAGTGGTCGAACGTCCGGTCTTCCTCGGCTGCGATTTCGGCAGCACGACGGCCAAGGCAGTCGTGCTGTCGGCCGAGCGCGAGCTGCTTTTCTCCGCCTATGTGATGTCGAAAGGGAACCCCATCGAGGATGCGCAGGGCATCCTGCGCCAGGTGAAGGAGGCGGGTTACGCATCGATTGCGGCGCTGGCGATCACCGGTTACGGCAAGGATCTGCTGCACGACATCGTCGGCTCGGACGTGGCCATCGTCGAGACTGTCGCGCACGCGACCGCGGCGCTGCATTTCTTTCCCGACGCGGACGTGATCTGCGACGTCGGCGGCTGCGACGTGAAGATCATGCTGCTGCGCCAGGGCACGGTGTCGGATTTCCGGCTCAATTCCCAGTGCTCGTCCGGCAACGGTGCCTTCCTGCAGGGCGTGGCGGAGCGCTACGACATCCCGCTCGAACAGTACGCGGACCTGGCGTTCAAGGCCAAATCCATGCCGACGCTGGCGATGGGCTGCGGCGTGTTCCTGCAGTCGGACATCGTCAACCAGCAACGCAAGGGCTGGGCCGCCGAGGAAATCATGGCTTCGCTGGCGGCGGTGCTGCCGCTGAATGTGTGGGTCTATGCCGGGCAGCTGCAGAACCTGGCGGCGGCCGGGCGCAAGTTCGTGCTGCAGGGCGGCACCCATCGCAATCTCGCGGTGGTCAAAGCGCAGGTGCAGTTCGTGCGCGAGAAGGTGCCGGATGCCGAGATCGTCGTGCATCCGCATCCGGGCGAGGCGGGCGCGATCGGGGCGGCGCTATGTGCAGCCGACTGGGCCGCGCGCGGCAGCGCCACGCGCTTTCGCGGCTTCGAGACGATCGAGGCGCTGGTGCACCGCTCGACCACCAATGAAGACACCACCTGCCGCTGGTGTCCGGTCAACTGCCGCCGCACCTTCATCGATGTCCAGCTGCCCGGCGCGCAGGGGCGGCCGTGGAGCAAGGTGCCGGTGGAGGAGGGATGGGAGCGTGTCATCAGCGGCAACTCCTGTCCGAAGGGCCTGCTGGAAGACGCGAGCGAGATGCGCATCGTCAAAGCCAGGCTGGAGGAGAGCAAGCGTGAATTTCCCAACATTGCTGAAATGGTTCGAGACCAGGCCTTCAAGCAAGCCCGCGCCACCGCCGGCAGCGACGCCGATTGACAAGCCGCGCGCCCAGATCCGGGTCGGCATTCCGCGCGTGCTCAACATCTGGTCGACCCACCAGTTCTGGGTCGGCTTCCTGACCGCGCTCGGCATCGAGCCGAACAAGATCGATTTTTCGTCCGATACCTCGGAGGAACAGGCGCGTTCGTTCGCGAAGGGGCGGGGCACCGTGGACTGCTGCTATCCGGTCAAGTGCATGTCCGGCCACTACGGCGAGCTGCTGATGCGCAAGAAACACCGCAAGATCGACATCCTGCTGTCGCCTATGATCTATTCGCTGCCGTCTATCCTGCAGGGCCAGGTGTTGAACACCATCGCCTGCCCGCGCGTGATGGCGGCGCCGGAGAACATCAAGTCCGGCTTCATGAAGGAACAGGATGCGTTCGCCGAGGCCGGCGTGCGCTATGTGTCGCCGCTCGTGTATCTGGGCGAACCGGAGCTGGTGCCGAAGCAGATGTACGAGGCCTTGAAGGATGTATTGCCCGGCTTGACCCCTACAGAGACGCGCGCGGCGGTCGAACAGGGCTACGCCGCGCTGCGCGCGTTCAACGAGCGTGCGCGCAGGCGCTCGCGCGACGTGCTGGAACAGTGCGCGCGCCAGCAGAGGCCCTGCCTGCTGGTGCTGGCGCGCCCGTATCACATGGATCCCGGAATCGGCCATGAAATCGAGGTCGACCTGCAGGCCTACGGCTATCCGATCCTGTGGGCCCAGTACCTGCCGGTCGACGCGGACCTGATGCAATGGGTGTTCGGCGACGACATGCGCGAAGGCCATACCCGCTCGCCATTCGACATCGGCGATGTCTGGCCGTCGTCGTACAGTTCGAACACCAATGAAATCCTGTGGGGCGCGAAGTTCGCCGCGCGCATGCCATGGATAGCCGGCGTGATCCGACTCGCCAGCTATGAGTGCGGGATGGACCAGCCGACCTACACGCCGGTCCAGCAGATCATCGAACGGTCCGGCACGCTGTTCTTCTCGTTCCAGGAACTCGATTCAACCAAGCCGGCCGGCTCGGTGAAGATCAGGGTCGAGACGATCGCGCATTACCTGGAAAAGTACGCGCAGTCGATCATCGAGCGCAAGCTGTCGGCAAGCCGGCCCGGTTGTCCGCTGGGCTGAGGGCGTCGCAAGGAGGGGCACCTGCACTGCCCCTGCCTGTCGTTCCGAATGCAATGAGGAAGCTCATCCGCTCGAGCATCGACGCCACCCGTTCAGGCGCGAGATCCCTCACTGCGTTCGGGATGACAGGACAGCGGGGGAGCGGCGCCGGTCGCCGCCCCTGCCTGTCGTTCCGAATGCAACGAGGAAGCTCATCCGCTCGAGAATCGACGCCACCCGTTCAGGCGCGAGATCCCTCACTGCGTTCGGGATGACAGGTCAGAGGGAATGACGGAACGACGGGGATGGCAGGACAGCGGGAATGACAGGACGACGGGTCGACAGCGTACGGAGTACGAACCCTCGACAACCCACCGCTAATCCAGCGTCGCCACCACCGGCGCGTGATCCGACGGCTGCTCCCACTTGCGCGGCGCGCGGTCGATCGCGCAGGCGCTGCAGCGCGCCGCCAGCGGCGCCGAGAGCAGGATGTGGTCGATGCGCAGGCCCATGTTGCGGCGGAAAGCCATCATCCGGTAGTCCCACCAGCTGAAGGTCTTCTCCGGCTGCTCGAACAACCGGAACGCATCCTTGAAACCGAGCGCCAGCAACTCTCGGAAGTGCTCGCGCTCCGGCTCCGAAAACAGCACCTGCCCTTCCCACGCGGCCGGATCGTGCACGTCGCGCTCGTCCGGTGCGATGTTATAGTCGCCCAGCAGCGCCAGGTTCTCGTGCGTCTTCAGTTCCTCGCCCAGCCATTCGCGCAGCGCGCCCAGCCAGCGCAGCTTGTACTGGTACTTGTCCGAACCCACGGCCTGCCCGTTTGGAACATATGCACACACCACGCGCATCCCTTCGATGGTCGCGCCGATGATGCGCTGCTGCTCGTCCTCGAACAGCGGGTTGTTGCGCACCACCTCCGAGAACGGATGCTTCGACAGGATCGCCACGCCGTTGTAGGTCTTCTGCCCGGTAAATACCGACGCATAGCCGGCAGCCTCGATCTCGGCCTGCGGGAACTTGTCGTCGGTGAGCTTGGTTTCCTGGATGCAGAGAACGTCGACCGGGTTTTCCGCCAGCCATTGCAGCACCTGCGGCAGGCGGACCTTCAGCGAGTTGACGTTCCAGGTGGCGAGTTTCATGCAGCCTTCTTGCCGCCAAGGGCGCGGGCGCGATTGATCAGGAAGGTCGTCAGCAGCGGCACCGGACGGCCGGTCGCACCCTTGGCGGCTCCGCCCTTCCACGCGGTGCCGGCGATGTCCAGGTGCGCCCAGGTGTAGTTCTTCGTGTAGCGCTCGAGGAAGCAGGCTGCGGTAATCGCGCCGCCGGGCGGGCCGCCGATGTTGGCCATGTCGGCGAAGTTGGACTTCAGTTGCTCCTGGTACAGCTCGCCCAGCGGCATGCGCCATGCGGTGTCGCCGCTCGCCTTGCCTGCGCTCAACAGTTCGTCGGCGAGCGCGTCATGGGCCTCGTCGTCGCGCGTGAACAGGCCGGTGTTGTGATGGCCGAGCGCGGTCACGCAGGCGCCGGTGAGGGTGGCGATATCGACCACGGCGGCCGGCTTGAAGCGCTCGACGTAGGTGAGGGCGTCGCACAGGATCAGGCGGCCCTCGGCGTCGGTGTTCAGGATTTCGATGGTCTGGCCGGACATCGAGGTGACGATGTCGCCCGGCTTGGACGCGCGCCCCGACGGCATGTTCTCGCAGGCCGGAATCACGCCGATCACGTTCATTTTCAGATTCAGTTCGCCGAGTGCGCGGAAGGTGCCCAGCACCGAGGCCGCGCCGCACATGTCGTACTTCATCTCGTCCATGTTGGCGCCGGGCTTGAGCGAGATGCCCCCGGTGTCGAAGGTGATGCCCTTGCCGACCAGGACCACCGGCGCGTCCTTGGCCTTGCCGCCCATGTGCTTCAGGACGATGAACTTCGGCGGTTCTTCGCTGCCCTTGGTGACGGACAGGAAACTGCCCATCTTCAGCGCCTCGATCTGCTTGCGCTCGAGGATCTCGACCCCGAAGCCGAAATCCTTGCCAAGCTTCTTCGCGGTGTTTGCCAGGTAGGTGGGCGTGCAGACGTTGCTCGGCAGGTTGCCCAGTTCACGGGTCAGGTCGGCGCCGTTGGCAATCGCCTGTGCCTCGGCCAGTGCGGCCCGGGCCGCGGCATCCGCGCTCAGCAGGGCAAACTTGCGCACGCCATTGGGCGCGTCGTCCTTCTTGCTCTTGGTGATGTCATAACGGTATGCGCCTTCGCGCACCGCCAGCACCGCCGCGCGCACCCCCCATGCGGCATCGCGCCGGGCGAAGCGGTCCAGCGGGAGCGCCAGGGTCGCATCGGCGGCGCCCAGCGTAGCGAGCACGCGGCCTGCAGCCTGGACCGCCGAGGTGAAGTTCTTGTCGCCGAGCGGCTCGTCCTTGCCGAGCCCGACCAGCAGCACGCGCTCGGCGGCCACGCCGGCCAACCCGCGCAGCAGCAGCGTCGAGCCGGGCTTGCCGCTGATGTCGCCGCTTTTCACCGCGGCCGTGACGGCGCCAGATTTGTCGACTTCGCGTGCAACTTCCGACAGCTTTTTGTCCTCAAAGACACCGACCACGAGGCAGCCGGTCTTGATGCCGGCCGCGCCGGTCCTGGAGTCCAGATTTTTTATGCTAAAGTCCATGCGTCGCTCCTACGGGGGCCTGTAGCAGGCGCCAAAGCCGCTCATTATAGTCGTCAAATCAATGATCTTTCAGCGCGCTCTACGCCGCGAACTGACAAGCACCGCGGGCGCGGTCTTCACCACGCTGTTCACGATTACGATCACTGTCATGCTGATCAAGATACTTGGTCAGGCCGCCGGCGGTCGCGTGGCTTCGCAGGACGTGATCGCCCTGATCGGTTTCGCCGCGCTTCGTTACCTTCCCATCATCCTGATCCTCACCAGCTTCATCTCGGTGCTGGTGGTCGTGACACGTTCCTATCAGGACTCCGAAATGGTTGTCTGGTTCGCATCCGGACAAAGCCTCACCAGCTGGATCAGGCCCGTGCTCACGTTCGGCGCGCCCGTCCTCGCGGCCATCATCGCGCTGAGCTTCTTCGTCACACCATGGGCGAACCAGCAGGCGGTCGAGTTCCGCGAACGCTTCCAGCAGCGCGAGGACGTCGCCCGCATCGCGCCCGGCCGCTTCCAGGAGTCCTCGTCGTCCGACCGGGTTTTCTTCGTGGAAGGCGTGGCCGGCGATGCAAGCCATGTGCGCAACATCTTCGTCAACACGCGCCAGAACGGCCAGAACACGATCGTCGTCGCGCGCGAGGGGCGCGTCGTCCATGACGAACGCGGCGACAAGTTCCTCGTGATGGACAAGGGGCGCCGCTATGATGGCGTCGACAGCCAGACCGAGTTCCGCATGATGGAGTTCGAGCGTTACGGCGTGCTGGTCGCGCGCCCGTCCCAGGCCGTGGTGGGCGATCTTTCCGCGCGCTCGTTGCCGACCCATATGCTGCTGCGCGACCTGAACCAGTACAACCTGGGCGAACTGATGTGGCGCATCTCGCTGCCGATCATGGGTCTGTTGCTGATGCTGCTTGCCATTCCGCTGGGCTTCGTGAACCCGCGCGGCGGCCGCTCGGCCAATCTGCTGATCGCGCTGCTCCTGTACATCGTCTACAGCAACATGGTCAGCGTGCTGCAGGCCTCGATCGTCCAGCAGCGCATCAGCTTTGCGATGGCGTGGTGGCCGCTGCACCTGGCCGCGGCGCTGCTGATCCTCGGTCTGTTTTCCTGGCGCCTGTACGTGAACAGTCCGCGCCACCCGCTTGCGATGTGGAGCGCATTCCGCCGCAACCGCAAGCGCCTGCCGGCCACGGAGGCGGTTGCGCGATGAGAATCGTCGACCGCTATGTATCGGCACAGATCGTCGGCGCGGTGCTGTTTGCGCTGATCGCCTTCCTGTCGCTGTTCGCCTTCTTCGACCTGATCGGCGAGCTGCCGATGGTCGGCCGTGGCGGCTATGCGCTGCACCACGCGTTCGCCTACGTTCTGCTCGGCCTCCCCGGCTACGTGTACGACCTGATGCCGATCGCCGCATTGATCGGCACCATCTACGCGCTCGCCCAGCTTGCCGCACGTTCCGAGTTCACCATCATGCGGGTGTCCGGCCTGTCGACTTCAGGGGCATGGTGGATTCTGGCCAAGGTTGGCCTGGTGTTCGTGCTGATTACCTTCCTGTTCGGCGAAGTGCTGGCGCCGGCCGCGAGTTCGCTGGCCGAACGCCTGAAGCTGCAGGCGCAGGGCGCTTCCGTGTCCCAGGAATTCCGCTCCGGGCTGTGGACCAAGGACGTGATCCGGCGCGAAGGTCTGACCGGCGAGGCGATCGGTTCGCGCTTTCTCAATGTGGGCGACGTGTCGCCGCAGGGACAGCTGCGCGGTGTACGCATGTACGAGTTCGACCGCGACCTGCACCTGACCTCAACCGTCACAGCGGCCCATGCGGATTACCAGGGCAACAACGTCTGGCGCCTGTCGGACGTGACCGAAACCCGCTTCGACGCCCGCGTGGCCGACTTCACGGCGGTCGTGTCGACCCAGAAACTGCAGGCGCGCGATCTCGTTTCCGAGATCACGCCGGATATCCTGTCGGTGCTGTTCGCCGATCCGGACCGCATGTCGGCCTACGGCCTGGCGCGCTACACCCGCCACCTTGCCGAGAACAACCAGAGCACCGAGCGCTACGAGATCGCGTTCTGGAAAAAGCTGTTCTATCCGCTGGCGGTGTTCGTGATGATGGCGCTGGCCCTGCCGTTTGCCTATCTGCATTTCCGCTCCGGCGGAGTCAGCCTGAAGATTTTCATCGGCGTGATGATCGGGGTGAGCTTCCAGCTGATCAACAGCCTGTTCTCTCACCTCGGGCTGCTCAATACCTGGCCGCCGCTGACGACGGCGGTACTGCCCAGCCTGTTCTTCCTCGCGGTCGCAATGGGGGCGCTCACATGGGTTCAGCGGCGATGAGCGTGCCGCAGCGCGCCCTCGTCCTGTTCGCCCATGGCGCGCGCGATCCGCGCTGGGCCGAGCCGTTTCAAAAGCTGCAGGAACGCGTACAGGCGGCCCGCCCGGACGCGGTGGTGGCGACGGCCTTTCTGGAGTTGATGAGTCCGTCCCTGCCCGAACTTGCGGCCGATCTTGCGAACAAGGGATGCATGGACGTCACCATCGTGCCGGTGTTCTTCGGCCAAGGCGGCCACATCCGCCGCGACCTGCCGCTGCTCGTCGACCGGCTGCGCGCCGATCATCCGCAGGTGCGCTTCCACGTCACCGGCGCCGTCGGCGAGGATGCTGCCGTGCTCGATGCGCTCGCGCGCTACTGCGCCGACGCCCTTGGGCGCGCCTGAACGCTTCGCACTTCCCGGGCGTCGAACTGCGGCTGCAGACGCTGGCAATCCCGCGCCGGTCGTGCATCCGCGCGGTCCGAGCCGGCGCGCGATGCCATCGGCGTCGCGCTAACGTTTCCAGGGCAATGCCGCCTCGTTCGGTCCGTCCCGCGTCTCCAGCGCCTCGCCGAACATCACCAGCACCGGGCCCTCGCAGGTCGCCAGTCCGCGCTCCAGGTCCTTCAGGCGCAGATGCATCACGCGTTCGTTGGCGCGGCTGCAGTTCTCGATCACGATCACCGGCATGTTCGGCGAGCGGCCCTGTTCTATCAGCTTCTGGGAGGTGGTGATCGCCTCGCGTCCGCCCATGTACTGGATCAGCGTGTCGCAATTCGGCAGCGTGGTCTGCTCGGGGTGTCCCGGCGCCGTGCTTGAGGTGAAGAAGGCGACGCTGCGCGCAATGCCGCGCTTGGTCAGCGGCTGCCTGGTCGACGCCGCGGCGGCAAGGGCGGCGGTAATTCCGGGGACGATCTCGAACGCGATGCCGGCCGCCTCCAAAGCGCGCAATTCCTCGTCCGCGCGCCCGAACATCATCGGATCGCCGCCCTTCAGGCGTACCACCAGCCGGTATTTCTGCGCGCACGCGACCAGTTGTTCGTTGATTACCGCCTGGGCGGTCGAGCGCTGTCCGGAGCGTTTGCCCACTGAGAGCTTCACCGCCTGCGGACACAGCGCGAGCATCTCGGGGGTGACCAGCGCGTCGTAGAGCACGACCTCGGCCTGCCCGAGGATGCGTGCGCCGCGCACGGTGATCAGGTCGGCGGCGCCGGGGCCGGCGCCCACCAGGTAGACCTTGCCGGTCGGGCGGGCGCCGGAAGCGTGAGTGCACATTGCGGGGAGGTGGAGTCAGCCTTTGCGGATCATACCTGCCGCAACCGTCTGGTGGGTGACTTCATCGATCAGGATGAAGGAGCCCGTTGCGCGGATCGCGTCGTAGGCATCGGCCGCCAGCGGTTGCTGGACATTGATCGCTACCGTCGCGATGTCGTTGAGCTTGAGCGCGTCGGCCGGATGGCGCTGCTGGGTATTGATGTCGAGCAGGGTATCGATCTTCGCCACCCGCGCCGCCACCTGGCGCGTCGTGTGCTTGAGCCAGTACTTGCGCCGCACGTCGAGCGGCTCCTCCGACAGCCAGCAGATATCGGCGTTGACCGTCTTCATCGGCGTGGCCGGCGCGTCGGCGGCGGCCAGCATGTCGCCGCGCGAGATGTCCAGGTACTCGTCCAGGAGCAGCGTGATCGACTGCCCGGCACGGGCGACATCGAGTGAGCCGTCGAAGCTCAGGATGTCCTTCACGGTGGCCGTCTGGCCGCTCGGCTGCACGACCAGCTTGTCGCCCTTTCTGACCTTGCCGGCTTCGATGCGGCCCATGTAGCCGCGGAAGTCATTGGCTTCGTGGCCGTTGTGGCGGGCGACCAGCTGCACCGGGAAGCGCAGCGGCTCGTCGTGCGCATCCTCGTAGACCGACAGCGATTCGAGCAGGCTGATCAGCGTCGGGCCCTGGTACCACGGCATCCTGTCGCTGGCCGTGACCACATTGTCGCCGGCCAGAGCCGACAGCGGAATCGCCTGCACGTCGGTCAGTCCGAGCTGGTCGGCGAACCTGCGGTAGGCGGTGACGATGCGTTCATACACGTGCTGGTCGTAGTTCACCAGGTCCATCTTGTTCACCGCGACGATCACATGTTCGATGCGCAGCAGATGGGCGATCGTCGAGTGGCGCTTGGTCTGGGTCAGCAGCTGCGCATTGCCGGCCTCGTCGAACTTCACCTTCGACACGTCGACCAGGATGATCACCGCGTCGGCGGTGGAGGCGCCGGTGACCATGTTGCGCGTGTACTGCTCGTGGCCCGGCGTGTCGGCGATGATGAACTTGCGCTTGGGCGTCGCGAAGTAGCGGTACGCGACGTCAATTGTGATGCCTTGCTCGCGCTCGGCTTCCAGCCCGTCGGTGAGCAGAGAAAGATCGACGGTGTCGCCGACCGTGCGCTTGTGCTTGGCGCGCGAGATCGCATCGAGCTGGTCGGCGAAGATGCCCTTGCTGTCGAACAGCAGGCGGCCGATCAGCGTGCTCTTGCCGTCGTCCACGGAGCCGGCGGTGATGAAGCGCAGCAGGCCGCGCTCCAGCCCGGCTTCGGATATGGCTTGGTCCATGACTGGCGCGTTCATCAGAAATATCCTTCCTTCTTGCGTTTTTCCATCGATGCCTCAGACGTCTGGTCGTCCATGCGGGTCGCGCCGCGTTCGGTGATCTGGGTCACCGCGGTTTCGGCGATGATCGCGTCCACTGTTGTCGCGTCCGAGGCGACCGGGCAGGTGCAGGAGATGTCGCCGACGGTGCGAAAGCGCACGGTGCGCGTCTCGACCGTCTCGCCCTCACGCGGCGGCGTCAGTTCGGTGAGCGGCACCAGGAGACCGTTGCGCGGGATCACCTGGCGCTGGTGCGCGTAGTAGATCGACGGCAGGGCGAGCTGTTCGCGGGCGATGTATTGCCAGACGTCGAGCTCGGTCCAGTTGGAGATCGGGAATACGCGCATGTTCTCGCCCGGATGCACGCGGGTGTTGTACAGGTCCCAGAGTTCGGGGCGCTGCGCCTTCGGATTCCACTGGCCGAATTCATCGCGGAACGAGAAGATGCGCTCCTTCGCGCGCGCCTTTTCCTCGTCACGACGCGCACCGCCGATGCAGGCGTCGAACTTGTGCTCGGCGATCGTCTCCAGCAGCGTGACCGCCTGCGCGGCATTGCGGGAATCGGTCTGCGGATTGCGCAGGCGCACGGTGCCGCGCCGGATCGAGTCTTCGACGGAGCCGATGATCAGGCGCTCGCCCAGTTCGGCGACGCGGCGGTCGCGGAATTCGATCACTTCCGGGAAGTTATGGCCGGTATCGATGTGCACCAGCGGGAACGGAAACCTGCCGGGGCGGAAAGCCTTCTCGGCGATGCGCAGCAGCACGACCGAATCCTTGCCGCCCGAGAACAGCAGCGCCGGGTTCGTACACTCGGCCGCGACCTCGCGCATGATGTGGATCGCCTCGGATTCCAGCCAGTCGAGATGACGGTTGCTGGCCTGGTCATGGAAGAATTTTTCGACTGCGGTGTTCATGGGTTCGAAGTGGTGCAAGTACGAATATGTTTATCGGGGCGGTTGCATGACTGTCGAGAGACTGTCATTCCAGGTGAAACGAGAAGCTCTGCTCTTCTTTCACGCCATGCGCTCCAGGTGCGCGGAGATCCGTCGCTGCGCTCGGGATGACAGCACGTGAGTCGTTGCCGCAGCAGTCGGCTTTCAGACCGCCTTGATCCTCACCAGCTTGCCTTCGACGACATGCAGGCCGCATTCCTTGGACTCCGGCGATTCCCACCACCAGCGGCCCGCGCGAATGTCCTCGCCCGGCTGGATCGCGCGCGTGCAGGGTTCGCAGCCGATCGACGGGTAGCCGCGGTCGTGCAGCGGGTTGTACGGCACCTCGTTCGCACGGATGTAGTCCCACACCTGTTGCTCCGACCAGTCTGCAAGCGGATTGAACTTGACCATGCCATGGGCCGGGTCATCCTCCTGCACCGCCAGTTCGGCACGCGTGCTCGACTGCGCGCGGCGCTGACCGGTGATCCAGGCGCGGTTGCCCGCCAGCGCGCGCCGCAACGGCTCGACCTTGCGGATGCGGCAGCATTCCTTGCGCATTTCGACGCTGTCGTAGAACGCGTTCAGGCCGTTCTCCCGCACGTAGACGTCCACCGCGGACTGTTCCGGCTTGTACAGCCGGATCTCGTAGTCGTAGTGGGCGCGCACGCGATCGAGCATCGCCAGTGTTTCCTTGTGCAGGCGTCCCGTCTCCAGCGAGAAGATCGTGATCGGCAGCTTCGCGCGCAGGATCAGGTCGGTCAGCACCATGTCTTCCGCCGCGAGGCTGGAGGCGAACACGGCGGGCGCGAACTCGTGCGCAATGCGCGCGAGCGTCGCACGGGTCTGCTCGACCAGGACGGCCTGTTCGCTCACGCGGCGACCCCCGAGCGCCTGACACGGCGAAACAGCGGCAGTTTCTGGTCCCACGACGTCTGGTACGGCTCGGTGAAATCCGACAGGCTCTTGACCGCGTCATGGATGTCCTTGTCCGCGCGCACCGCGAACGCGTCGAAGCCCACGCGCTGCATGTAGAACAGCTGGTCGCGCAGCACGTCGCCGATCGCGCGCAGTTCGCCGGCATAGCCGAGGCGTGAGCGCAGCAGGAAGGCGAGCGAGTAACCGCGGCCGTCGGCAAACTTCGGGAAGTCGATCGCGATCACGCCAAAGCGGGCCAGATCGTCCTTCAGGTCCTCGGGGCGCTCGTCGCTCGCCAGCCACACACCCAGTTCCGCCCGTCCCTCCAGCGCGGCGCGCTGCGCCTGCCAGACCTTCAGCGGAACGATCACCTTGCCCGCCGGGACAGCCACGGCCTCGGGCGTGTCGTTCTCGCCCAGGCGAAGCACGGTCCAGTCGTCGGCGACGACCGCCTTGTTCTTGATGATGTCAGACATGGGCGTCCTCTGCGGCGTTTTGTTCGGTCTTGATGGGAGTGGCGTACACGTATTCCTTGAACGGCGCGATGCCGATGCGGCGCGCGGTGTCGATGAATCGCTCGTCCTCGTGGCGCTCGCGCACGTAGACCTTGAGCAGGCGGTCGATCACCTCCGGCACCTGCGGCGCGGAGAACGACGGCCCGATGATCTTGCCGATCGAGGACGCGTTGCCCTGGGCGCCGCCCACCGAAATCTGGTACCACTCGCTGCCGTCCTTGTCGACGCCGAGGATGCCGATGTGGCCGACATGGTGGTGGCCGCAGGAATTGATGCAGCCCGAGATATTCAGTTCGATCTCGCCGATGTCATGCTGGAAGTCGAGGTTGTCGAAGCGCTCGGCGATCTCGCCCGCGACCGGGATCGACTTCGCGTTCGCCAGCGCGCAGAAATCGCCGCCCGGGCAGCAGATCATGTCGGTCAGCAGGCCGATGTTCGGGGTGGCCAGGCCTTGCGCCTTGATCTCTTCCCACAGCGCGATCAGATCGGACTTCTTCACATCCGACAGCACCAGGTTCTGCTCGTGCGTGACGCGCAGTTCGCCGAAGCTGTAGCGCTCGGCGATGTCGGCGGCGAAGTCGAGCTGCTCGTCGGTGGCGTCGCCCGGGGGCACGCCGGTCTTCTTCAGCGACAGCACGACGGCCGCATAGCCGGGCACGCGGTGCGCCTTCACATTGCGCTTGACCCAGTTCGCGAACGCCTTGTTCTCGGCCTGGAAGGCGTCGAGCTTCGCATCGTCGGCCGGCAGCGCTTCATAGGCCGGGGCGGTGAAATGCGCGGCCACGCGGTCCAGCTCCTCCTGCGTGAGGGTGCTCGGGCCGTCCTTGATCTGTTGCCACTCCTCTTCGACCTGGCGGCGGAATTCCTCGATGCCGATCGCCTTGACGAGGATCTTGATGCGCGCCTTGTAGATGTTGTCGCGGCGGCCGTACTGGTTGTAGACGCGCACGATGGCTTCGATGTAGCTCAACACGTGCTGCCACGGCAGGAACTCGCGGATCTCGCTGCCGAGGATGGGCGTGCGGCCCATGCCGCCGCCGACGAACACGCGGAAGCCGACTTCGCCGGCTTCGTTCTTCAGCACCGTCAGGCCGATGTCGTGCACCATGATCGCGGCACGGTCTTCTGCCGCACCGTTGATCGCGATCTTGAACTTGCGCGGCAGGTAGGCGAACTCAGGATGGAAGGTGCTCCACTGGCGCAGGATCTCGCAGTAGGGGCGCGGATCAACGATCTCGTCCGGGGCGATGCCGGCATAGGGGTCGGAAGTGATGTTGCGGATGCAGTTGCCCGAGGTCTGGATCGCATGCATCTCGACCGAGGCCAGCTTCTCCAGGATTTCCGGGGTCTGCTCCAGCTCCATCCAGTTGTACTGGATGTTCTGGCGCGTGGTGAAGTGGCCGTAGCCGCGGTCGTAGTCGCGCGCGATATGCGCCAGCATGCGCACCTGCTTCGACGACAGCAGGCCATACGGAATCGCCACGCGCAGCATGTAGGCGTGGCGCTGGTAGTACAAGCCGTTCTGCAGGCGCAGGATGCGGAATTCGTCTTCGGTCAGTTCGCCGGACAGGCGGCGGCGAACCTGGTCGCGGTACTGCGCAACCCGTTCCCGGATGATCTGGTGGTCGTATTCGTCGTAACGGTACATCAGTCGGGGTCCAATCTTGAAAGTCCGGCAAGTAACGGCAGGCTGCCGCGCCGGGGGGAAGCTGCGGGCGAACCCTTCGCCTCCGCAAAGTAGCCCGATCGTAATAAACTTGACCCTTATTCCAAACTACTTAGTATTTATTTGCTTATATGCCCTCGGGGCATATGCAGGGCTGAACAGGAAAGGCAATGAATCTCCACCAACTCCGCTTCGTGCGGGAAGCCGTGCGCCAGAATTTCAACCTCACTGAGGCGGCAAAGGCGCTGTATACGTCCCAGCCGGGCGTGTCGAAGGCGATCATCGAGCTGGAGGAAGAGCTGGGAGTCGATATCTTCACCCGCCACGGCAAGCGCATCCGCGGGCTGACCGAGCCGGGCAGGGCAGTGTTGCGCTCGGTCGAGCTGATCATGCAGGAAATCGAAGGGCTCAAGCAGATCGGCAAGGAATTCGCGGCCCAGGATACCGGCAGTTTCACGATCGCAACCACGCATACGCAGGCGCGCTATGCGCTGCCCAAAGTCGTGCAGGCGTTCACGCAGAAGTATCCGAAAGTGCGCCTGTCCCTGCTCCAGGGCAATCCCAAGCAGGTCACCGAGATGGTCCAGCGCGACCAGGCGGACCTTGCCATCGCCACCGAATTCATCGCCGATGCCGAAGGCCTGATTTCGCTGCCGTGCTACCAGTGGGAGCACGTGGTCGTGGTGCCGCCGGACCACCCGTTGCAGAAGGCGAATCCGATCACGCTGGAAGACATCGCCCGCTACCCGTTGATCACCTATGACAGCGCCTTCACGGGCCGGGCGAAGATCGACCATGCGTTTCAGATCCGGCATCTGAAGCCGGACGTGCTGCTCGAAGCGATCGATGCCGACGTGATAAAGACCTACGTGGAGTTGGGCATGGGTGTCGGCATCATCGCCGGCATGGCGTTTGATCCCGAGCGCGACAAGGGATTGCGCGCGATATCGGTCGGCCACCTGTTCGGCACAAATGTCTCGCGCGTCGCGCTGAAGCAGGGGGCCTACCTGCGAAGCTACGTATACAGCTTCATCGAACTGCTGTCGCCCACGCTCACGCGCAAGCTCGTCGAGCAGGTAATGAGCGGGGAGAAAGACAGCTACGAACTGTAGCTTTCTTTCCACTAAGCATCCTGCCGGGTTGATCCGGTACAATGCCGCCTGTCATTGGGGAGTAGCCTCCCTCCGATCTGCATGATCAGCGAGAGGGGCTTGCGTCAACAGACTTGGCTGCCGCCCGGCGGCCATGGCGCAAGCGACTTCGGGTTTGGCGAGACCTTTGACCATGCCGCTTCCGGTGGGCCGGAGGGCGCGCATGGTCATTGGTGCGGATCCGGCCCCGGAGCATTCATGGAAGCCTTTCTTCTTTCCACAGGTATCGTCGCGCTCGCCGAAATGGGCGACAAGACGCAACTGCTGTCCCTGCTGCTGGCCGCGCGCTTCCGGCGGCCGCTGCCCATCATCCTCGGCATCTTTGTCGCCACGCTGCTGAACCACGCGCTGGCCGGCGCGCTCGGCGCATTGCTTTCCGACTGGCTCGGCCCGGACGTGTTGCGCTGGATCCTCGCGATTTCCTTCCTGGCGATGGCGGTGTGGGTGATGGTTCCGGACAAGCTCGACGACGTCGATGTGAAACCGGCGGCAGCCGGTGTGTTCGGTGTGACCACCGCGGCATTCTTCCTGGCGGAGATGGGCGACAAGACCCAGATCGCAACCGTTGCGCTTGCCGCCAAGTTCGACGCTTTCGGTGCGGTCGTGATCGGGACCACGCTGGGCATGATGATCGCCAACGTGCCGGCCGTCCTGCTCGGAGACCGGGTAACGCGGATGGTGTCGATGAAGGTGGTGCATGGCGTGGCGGCCGTGCTGTTTGCGCTGCTCGGCGTGGCCACGCTGTTCAACGTCGGCGGTATGTTCTGACGTCGGCGCGCGAAGCGCAGGAACTTTCCGCACGGACGCGAATCGCGGATTACACTATCTGCCGTTCCGGTCCCCGGAGCAGAGAACCCTTCGCCGAAGCCAAGACCGCAACCCTTGGTGTTCGGCGAAGGGCTTTTCCACATTTGAAACCTCCAAAGGAAAAGCC
>DATLGF010000262.1:0-2878 GCA_035540575.1 Noviherbaspirillum sp. | reverse complement strand
GTCTCGGACAGCGTCGGCCTGCCATTCTCGCCCAGGTAGTGGGCCTGCGCATAGCGTCCCACCAGCAGGATCAGTTCGGTTTTTTGCAGCTGCGCGAGCAGCGGCGCGTGCCAGGCGGCGGCGCATTCGGGTCGCGGCGGCAGATCGCCGCTCCTGCCGGTTCCCGGATAGCACAAGCCCATGGGCAGGATGGCAACCCTGCGCTCGTCGTAGAACACCTCGGGCGACACGCCCATCCAGTCGCGCAGGCGCGCGCCGGATGCATCGTCCCAGGGAATGCCGCTCGCATGCACACGACGACCCGGCGCCTGGCCGACGATCAGCAGCCTTGCGCTCGTGCTCGCCCGCAGCACCGGGCGCGGACCGTGCGGCAGGTGGACCTCGCACAGGCGGCAGGCGCGGGCACGGGCAAGCAGGTCCTGCAGCGGTTCATCCATCGCGTTAAAGCGGCCGGTACATCACGAAGACGTCGGTGAGGCCTTGCGTGCGGTGGCGGAATGCGTTCGGCACGCGGCCGACGATCTCGAAGCCGTGCTTGAGCCAGAGCGCGACCGCGGTGGTGTTGGAGGCGACCACGAAGTTGAACTGCATCGCGGAAAAGCCGGCGGCGCGCGCGGCGTCCAGCGAGTGTTCGCACAGCGCGCTGGCCACGCCCTTGCCGCGCGCATCCGGCGCGACCATGTAACCGGCGTTGGCGACATGGTCGCCCAGTCCGCCCTGGTTCGGCTTGAGCACGTAGCAGCCGAGCACCAGATCGCCCTCCTCGGCAACGAACACGCGCGCCGGCGGGGTGGTCCACATCGCCTTGGCCTCTTCAAAGCTCGTCGACGGATCGTAGGCGTAGGTGTCGCCGCTTGCGACCACCGCGTGAAAGATCGGCCAGACCAGGCCGAACTCGGACGGCGTGATTTCGCGTATCCGCATCCTCAGCAACTCGCACCCTCGCGCTTGGCCCAGATCGCGTTGCCCGCGCGGCTGGCCGCCTTGCGACCGAGGTGCCGCGAAATGAACTGGCCGGCGTCGACCACCTTGTCCAGATCGATGCCGGTCTCGATGCCGAGGCCGTTCATCATGTACAGCACGTCTTCGGTCGAGACATTGCCGGTCGCACCCTTCGCATACGGGCAGCCGCCCAGGCCGGCGACCGAGGAATGGAAGATCGATACGCCGACTTCCATGCTCGCGTAGATGTTCGCCAGTGCCTGGCCGTAGGTGTCGTGGAAGTGGCCGGACAACTGCGCGATCGGAATTTCGCGCGCCGCGCGCTCCATCACCGCCTGCACCTTGCGCGGGGTACCCACGCCGATGGTGTCGGCGATGTCGATCTCGTCGCAGCCGAGATCGCGCATGCGCCGCACCACGTCCGCCACCGCGTCCAGCGGCACCTCGCCCTGATACGGGCAGCCCATCGTGCAGCTGATGCTGCCGCGCAGGCGGATGTTGTTGCGCTTGGCGGCTTCGGCCACTTCACGGAAGCGCTCGATCGACTCGGCGATCGAGCAGTTGATGTTCTTTTGTGAAAACGCCTCGGAAGCCGCGCCGAAGATCACCACTTCATCTGCCTTCGCGGCGAGTGCGGCTTCGAAGCCTTTCATGTTTGGCGTCAGTGCCGAATAGATGACTCCGGGCTTGCGCGTGATCTTCTCCATCACTTCGGCCGAGGTTGCCATCTGCGGCACCCACTTCGGCGACACGAAGGACGCGGCCTCGATGTTGGAGAAGCCGGCATCGGTCAGGCGGTCGACCAGTTCGATCTTCACCTCGGCCGGGATGGTTTCCTTCTCGTTCTGCAGGCCGTCGCGCGGGCCGACTTCGACGAGTTTGACTTTGGTTGGGAGGGTCATGGGGTTCACCTTGATTGTTCCGTGCCACCGTAAGACTTCCTCCCCCTTTCAGGGGGAGGGGACTTGTTCTTCGGGGCTTTTCCTACGCCACCTTGAACGCCAACAACTGCGCGCCTTCTGCCACCTGGTCGCCGACCCCGTACAGCAGTTCCTCGACCGTGCCATTGGCCGGTGCGGCGATCGTGTGCTCCATCTTCATCGCTTCCATGATCAGCAGCGGCGCGCCCTTCTCCACCGTCTTGCCCTTCTCCACGAGCAGCGCGACGATCTTGCCCGGCATCGGCGCGGTCAGGCGGCCACCTTCGCCTTCGGCTTCGCCGGCATGCGCAAGCGGGTCGTTGTAATGCAGGGCGATGTGCGCGCCGCCGGAAAAGACGTGGAACATCTCGCCGTCGCGCACCACGGTGCCGCGCACCGTCGCGCCGTCGAGCTTGATCACCAGGTGCTGGCCGTCACGCTCGATCAGCGTCATCGCGGCGCCGCGCTCGCCCGCCTGCACGGTCCAGCCCTTGTCTTCATAGGCAACCGTCAACGGATACTTGTCGTTCTCGTCGGACAGGTCGAGCGTGCGCTTGAAGGTCGCATTCATGCGCCAGCCGCTGGTATCGGCCCAGGGATCATTCGCCGCTGCGCCGGCCGTCTGTTCCGATGCCAGCAGCGAGGCGGCCGCCAGCGCCAGCGTCGGCAACTCGATGGCCGGTGCCGGTGGGAACAGCGCGGCATGGTTACGCTCGATCAGGCCGGTATCGAGGTCGGCCTGCGAGAACGGCTGGCTTTCCACCAGGCGCTTCAGGAAGGCGACATTGGTTGCCAGGCCGACGACCTGGTATTCGGACAAGGCCTGCGACATGTGCGCGAGCGCCTCGGCGCGGTCATTGCCCCAGACAATCAGCTTGGCGACCATCGGGTCGTAGAACGGGGAGATCGCATCGCCCTGGCGGATGCCGGAATCGATCCGGATCGCCGCCGGATCGCCGGCTACCGCGCCCATGCCAATCTCGAACGACACCGCCGACGGCGTGTGCAGGTGACGC
>DATLGF010000261.1:0-3518 GCA_035540575.1 Noviherbaspirillum sp. | reverse complement strand
GGTGGTGGCTTTCCGAAGCCGGGAACTGTTGGACCAGCTCGGCGTAGCGTTCCAATGGTGCGAGGTAGAGCGTGGTGAACTGCCGGCGCGACAGCGAGGTGCGCTGCCAGATGTGTTCCAGCAGCTTCTGCCGGCGCGGTGTCGCCAGCAGCGATGCCGCCGACTTCGGCCGCATCAGCCCTTTGCCGGGCTCGGCGGGAGATGTGGGCGTCGGTGGCGCGCCGGCAATGGACGGCACCCGTTTGCGTTTGAACAGCGAGAGCATGGTAAACCCCGGATGTCGGGCTGCTCGGGGAGCCTTTTTGCCTTTTCGGGTAGGACCTTTCCCATTGGCCCCCTTCCCTTGCCCCCTTCCCAGCCCTTTGGCTTTTATGGAAGCCTTTGGGTATAGGGCCGCGACACCAGTCCAGCCACAACCAATGTGGATTTGGCCCAGGTCGGATTAAGGCGGGGAATCCGGCACGCCGGACTGATCTGACAATTCGTCAGTCTCCCGAGGCTTGACACCGGGGATGTAAGGTTCGAGCTGCTTCCGGGTCGGCTGTAATCAAAATATTGACCGCATGCCAAAAAATAATCAAAATCTTCAACATCTAATTATTCTGCGGGCTCGCCCCGTCATCCTAAGTGCCAGACTGGATCGGATATCGATGGTTGGCTGAACGCTACGGCGTCTCTACCGTGCAAGCTTTGCGCGTGGATAGTGCCATCGCGAGGTCGCGCGCAACAGTGCGCGAAGACGGTTACGTCCACGAACAGTACCCGCCTGCGGCTAGGCCGGAGGAAACCCTGGCCGGCCACTTGACTTTTGCACTCAAGCATGAAGGCGTCCACCTGGAATTCCTGTCGCGGCTCTTTGAGACGGTACCTGCTGCAGAACTGGAGGCATGGGTCGCCGCCGAGCCCACGGGTCAATACTCGCGGCGCGCCGGGTTCTTCTATGAGTACCTGACCGGACGGCAGTTGGCCTTTCCCGGCGTGGTCGCGGGCAACTATGTGGCGGCGCTCAACAGCGAGGCCTACCTGACAGCCAGCCAGCCCCTCAACAACCCGCGCTGGCGTGTGCGCGACAACTTGCCAGGCTCGCGGGAATACTGTCCGCTGGTGCTGCGCACGGCGCGGGTGCAACAGGCGGAACTGTATGACTGCGCCCAACATCTCGCGGACCTGGAGGCGGAGTTTGGCGCCGATGTCCTGCAGCGCAGCGCGGTCTGGTTGACCGTCAAGGAGAGCCGGGCCAGCTTTGCGATCGAGCACGAAGAGCAACACGTCGATCGCGTGCGACGCTTTGCGGCAGTGATGGAGCACTGGTGCGGCAGGCATGACGATCCGCTGTCCGAGGTGACGCTGGGCGAACTGCAGGCCCAGATCCTGGGGCCGAGGGCAACACGCTACGGCGTGCGCCGCTCGCCGGTGTTTGTCGGTGAGGTGAACGGCTTCACCGAGGTCGTTCACTACATCGCGCCGCATTGGGACCATGCGCCGCGCCTCCTGACCGGCTTACGCGACTGTGCCCTGCGAACGGCCGGCGGCTCGCCGCTGTTGCGGGCGGCCTTGTTGTCGTTCGGCTTCGTCTACATCCATCCGATGTCCGACGGCAACGGGCGAATCTCACGCTTCCTGATCAATGACGTGCTTAGGCGCGACGGAGCCGTACCCGAGCCGTTCATCCTGCCGGTATCCGCCACGATTACCAGTTCGGTGATCAACCGTCGCGGATACGACCAGATCCTCGAACTGTTCTCGCGACCGCTCATGCGGCGGTACGCCGACGCTTGGCGGTTCGGCCCTGATCAGGTCGCGGAAGATGGCGTGCATTTCAACCTCCAGTTCGATGCTTACCAGGACGCGTTGCCAGCTTGGCGCTATCCGGATATGACGGCGCATGTCGAATACCTTGCCGAAGTCGTGCGCCTCACCATCGACCAGGAAATGCGCAAGGAAGCGGGCTATTTGCGTAACCTTCGGCTCGCGCGCGAGCGCGTCAAGCAGGTCATTGAAGGGCCGGACGGGGACATCGATCGCATCATCCGATCTGTGCGGGACAACGGCGGAAAAATTTCGAACAAGCTGATCAAGGAAATACCGGCGCTTGCGGACGAGCACCTCGCCGCGAACGTCGCTGCAGCAATCCAGGCGGTATTCCTGCCACCGGGGGAGGAAGACCGCGCATGACGATTCATCGATTCCACATTCGCTCCATTGGCCTGGATGAAGTGGCCTTATCCGCCAGGCAACAAGTAAGGTGATCGCCGTGACCGCATCCAGCGTATCCACGTTTGACGCCAGCGCTTCCATGCTCGGCTATCTTTACCAGGTGCGCATCGCGCTATTGTGGGCGATCCGACAAAGCCGCGTCGGAGACTTTGCGGTAAGCATCGAAACCCTCGACGATGTGAGTTTTGAGACGGGCGGTGATCCGATGGCGGTTCTCCAGACCAAGCACTCGCTAAACGCTGCGGCAGTGCTGAGCGATCTCAGTCCCGATCTCTGGAAGACCCTGCGCATCTGGATGGTGGGGCTTGCCAGTGGTGAGGTGCCTGCCTCTGCCTCACGATTCCTCATTTCCACGGCCCATGCGCCATCGGGAACGGCTTGCTCAGCGCTCGGCATCGACGCGGTGACGCGCAATGTGGCCGAGGCGGCAAGGCGGCTGAAGCATGCAGCCACCACCTCCTCCAACGCCGAGCTTCAGAGTGCGTTCGAGTCCTATCTTGAGTTGGGTGATGAGGCCCGCGAGCAACTGCTCTCCCGCATCTATGTCGTGTCGGCCCAGCCAGATGCTCTGGCTATCCAGGAGCAGTTGAATGCCGAGCTCTACCATGTCTCGCTGCACCATCAAGAGCTCTCGGTCCAGATGCTGGAGGGCTGGTGGTTCAAGCGTGTGCTCCAGGAACTCGTTTATCAAGGCCAAGGCATTCTCAGGGCCGAAATCGATGCACAGATCGCGGACATTCAGGAGTCCCTGAAGCCAGATTCGCTGCCGATCGACGAGGAGATCGATGCGTTGATGGTGGCGTTGGATCAACTACCCGAGTTCGCCAGCCGCCCGTTCTACAAGCAGATCGAACTGGTCGGCGGCAGCCAGACCCGGATTCGAAACGCGATCACGAGCTACCTGCAGGCTTTCCGCCAACGATCAGCATGGACCCGCCACAATTTGCTCTTCGATGCTGACCTTGAGAAATACGACCGTCGCCTGCTCACGGAATGGGAACTGCAACGAGCCCAGGTGTGCGATGAGTTGGGCCCGGAGGCGACGGCGGCAGCGATGGCGTCGGCCGGTCGCGCCATCCTCAAGTGGGCTGAGGATGCACACGTACCGATCCGCACGGGTGTCAGCGTCCCGTGGGTCTGCCGAGGCTCGCTGCACATGCTCGCGGAAGACCGTCGGTTGGGGTGGCATCCCGAATTCGAGACGCGGCTAAAAGCCATCTTCGATACTCCTGTAGGTGATTCGGCATGACAGCTTGGCAGGAACGAACAATCGAGCAGCGCAACCTGCTGAATCCAGCGTT
>DATLGF010000260.1:0-6085 GCA_035540575.1 Noviherbaspirillum sp. | reverse complement strand
CGCGCCACAGCAGCGCCGTCCCTTCGCAGGCAAGCTTGTAGGCGGCATCGGCGGCGATGCGGTCGTCGGCGACGATCACGCGCTTGTGCGGCGGCACCCCGGCTTCCGAGCGCCAGCGCGCGGTTTGGGTCTTTCCGCCTTCTTCCCAGTTCAATGTTTCCATCGGCAGAAGCTTACGCGCAGAGGCGTCTCGGGGCCAGCCTCGCGCGGTACACGCCCCGGATTGAGACCGCTCAAGCTGTTCGCGCGCCTTGCTGCTGCAATGCTTGCTTGACTCACCCGCAAGGAGAATGCGATGAAACGCACTGCAAGCGCCTCGTGGAGCGGCGGCCTGAAGGATGGCAAGGGCAAGCTTTCCACGCACAGCGGCGCACTCGACAACCTGCCGTACGATTTCGCCGACCGTTTCGAAAGCGGCCCCGGCACCAATCCGGAAGAACTGATCGGCGCGGCTCACGCCGGCTGCTTCACGATGTTTTTGGCCGGAAAGCTGGCCGAGGCCGGCATGAAGGCCGAACAATTGCAGACCACGGCGACCGTGTCGCTGGACAAGGTGGACGGCGGCTTTTCGATCACCGCGGTGCATCTCGACCTCACCGCCCGCGTGACCGGCGGCGACCGCGCCGCGTTCGAGAATGCCGTGAAACTGTCCAAGGAAGGCTGTCCGGTCTCGAAAGTGCTCAATGCGGCGATCACGGTGGACATGCGGCTAGAGAGCTGAGCGGGTGCAAATTCTTCAAAGGAATGTCATGCCTGCACGCATCACGGCCATCCTGGCGGAGAGCATGCTGCCGGGTGTGGACGGTGATTGAGCACGTGGTGTTCTGCCGCTTCTCCGACAAGGACTTGGCGCTCTTTCAGCGGCTGCAGGCACGCGTTTCGCTTTCAATGCGGGTTTGAAGGAGGACTCGCAATGAGAGTAAAAGCGATCATCGAAGATGAACACGAGCGCAGCAGCGTCGAGTTTTCGCTCGAGGAAATGATCGGGCACAGCCCCGGTTTGGGCTGGAGCGAGATGGACGAGGAAGGACGCCTGCATGCGCTCGAAGACTATGCCGCGTGGCTGTACACCCGCCAGAGCGGCACCGGCGTGCGTTCACGCGTGCGCATCGACCCGTCGACACTTCCGCGTTGATTGGCCCTAAGGGGTGCCCGCCTCGCCGGCCGCACCGCAAGCACCACGCACCGCAGTTATTCTCCGGTTGTCGCGAAAGCAGCTGCGCCGGTCTCGGTGCCGCCGGCGCGCCGATCCAGGCGGCCGTGGATCAGCCAGACCCGGCTGAATTCATTTTCGCGCAGCGCGCTCTGGGCGATCACCAGCCTGCCATCGGGCCCGACGGCCAGTTTGCGCATCAGGAGGCCCTGCTGGCTGCCGTTCGGCCCGCCGCCCGGATCGGCGCTGTGCGGCACTGCCGCCGGCGCGGAAAACGTTTCGCCGCCATCGAGCGAGACGGCGATGCCCATGCCGCGCGGGCGCGCGACCCGTTGCGGATGCAGTTCCCACGCCACCACCGGATTGCCGGCACCATCGACAGCCAGATGCGGAAAGTGGGCGCTGATCGCGCCCTCGGGAACCGGCGTGGAGATTTCGCGCGGCGTCTCGAAGGAAAGCCCGCCGTCGGTCGAGCGCGCATAGTGCACGCGGAAACGGTCGAACGGTCCGGCCGCGCTTTCGGCGAAGGCCAGATGCAGCACGCCGCGCCGGTCCAGCGCCAGCTTCGGCGCATCGGAATAGGCGCCGGTGCGCGCGGCCGGCCGCGCGGGCTCGAAGCTCGCGCCGCCATCCAGCGAGCGCGCCACATGGATGTCGGCGCCGCGCGCTTCGCCTACGGTCCAGGCCAGGTAGATGCGGCCTTCGGGGCCGGCTGCCAGCGTCGGGCCACGTGCCGGCGCGCTGTCGCTGCCGGCCACGCGCAGCGGCTGCGCAAAGCTTGCGCCGCCGTCGAGTGAACGCGCATAGAGCAACCTTCCTTCAAATTCGGTCCACGCGACATGCACCGCGCCGCCGGGCGCGGCGACGAGGTCGAAGCTGCCGTTGTGCCAGTGGTCCCGGGTGATGCGGCCCTTGCCGGCGCCGGTGCTGGAGTCCGACAGGTTGAGCGGTTCGGAGAAGGTCGCGCCGCCGTCGTCGGAGCGGGCAAACATGATGTCGCCGCCGTGCGAGCCGCCGGAGAAGATGATGTCCTGCCATAGCACATAGATGCGGCCGGGGACGTCCGGCGCCAGCGCGACGCGCGGCATCCATGAAAAGACCTCGGGGCTGTCCGACACCACGGTCGGCCGCGCAAGGCCGGCGGTGCCGTCCCCTTCGAGCCGATAGCGCTGGAACAGCACCTGCTTGCGCGCCTGGTCCACCCAAACGACTGCTGCTTCGCCTTTCGCGTCCAGCGCCGCGCTGCCGTCGTCGATGTAGTTGTAGTGGGAGCGGTTCTGCTGCCAGGGACCGCGCACGCCCGCGCCGGTATCCACTTCGACCACCTCGCCCCAGCGGATCGGCACGGCCGCCAGCGGCGCGCTGACGATCAGCAAGAACATGCAAAGTAATCGATACAGGCGCGGCCGCATGCGCTGCATCTTACTCAGAAGGCCGGGCTTGCAAAGACCAGGTTGGCAAGAACGCGGGGGATGCGGACCGGCGGATGATATTCCTCAAGCGCCGCAGCGGTCTCGGAACCTAGCGCCCTAACGCTGGCCGTAGTAACGCCCCCCGGGCTCGCCCTGCGGCTCGCGCATGTCCCCCAACGCGGACAGCCGCACCGGGCGCGCCTTTCCATCGTCCGGCAAGCGGCGGCCATTGCCCGGCTGCACGACCGTGGCGGCGCGGATCTCGGTCGCAAAGGCAGCACGGAATCCGGCCCCGGCAAGGCAGGCACTGGCGTTCTTGCCGACGACGATGGTCATGCCCTCGGCGCCCATTGCGAAGCCGCAGTCGGCCTGCGCCGGGGGCGCGAGGCACAGAAGCAAGAGGAGGGCAAACGCGGGAAGCGGACGTGACATGGGAGTGAACTTTATTTCCGCTTGGAAATATACCTTATTCCACTCCCGCGTGCACCGCAGACTGGCTGGGGCAAAAGCAGGCATCCCGCGACTTGCGTATCATTATCCGAACGACCGTTCGTTAACCTGATCCGCCAAGCCGCCATGCCTGCCCACCCTTTCGATGAAGCGATCGCGCTCACGCGCATCGACGACGACTGCTTCGCCGGCCACACCAGCGAAGCCTACTGGAACTCGATCTCGCCGTACGGTGGCATCACGGTCGCCGCCGTGCTCAATGCGCTGCTGCTGCACCCGCGCCGGCTCGGCGACCCGCTGGCCATGACCATCAACTTCGCCGGCGCGATCAAGAAGGGGCCGTTTTCCATCCGTGTGCACCCCGCGCGCACCGGCCGCTCGACGCAGCACTGGCTGATCGAGCTGCGCCAGGACGGCGATGCCGAACCGCTGATCACCGGCACGGCCGTATTCGCCACGGCGCGCGAGACCTGGTCCGATATCGAGGCGGCGATGCCGCCCGTACCGCAAGCGGCCGACCTCGCCGCTGCACCCGCGCTGCGCACGATCCCCTTCCTCGAGCGCTACGCGATGCGCTATGTCGACTGCAATCCGTTCGCCGGCGGCGAGAGCAGCCTCACCCAGTGCTGGCTCTCCGACGTGCCGCTTCGCAAGATCGACTTCCCTTCGCTGGCCGCGTTCTGCGATTCCTTCATCCCGCGCCTGTTCGTGCGCAAGGGCGCACCCCGTCCTGTCGCGACCGTTACGCTCGGCATCAACTTCCATGTTGACGGCCCAGCGTTGGAAGCCGAACAAGGCATGCACGTATTCACCCGCGCGCGGGCCAACGCGTTCAACCGCGGCTACTACGATCAGGAAGCGCTGGTCTGGTCGGAATCCGGCAAGCTGCTGGCCACGACACAGCAAATGGTCTGGTATCGCGAATGAGGGTACTCCCCGGGCGAAATTGACCTGGATCAAGGGCGTGCGTGACCTGCCTTCCTACCATCGTCGGACAATTTCAAGGAGAGCCGACATGGACAGAATTCTCGACAACAAGGTGGCGGTCGTAACCGGCGGCGGATCCGGCATCGGGCGGGCGGTCTCGCTGCTGTACGCGGCGGCCGGAGCGAAGGTGGTGGTCTCTGACATCAACGAGGACCACGGCAAGGAAACCGTCAGGCAATGCGAAGACGCCGGCGGAACGGCCAGCTTCCTTTTGGCCGACACCTCGCGTGCCAAGGACAATGAAGCACTGGTGCAGGCTGCGCAGGACAGGTACGGCGCGCTGCACATCGCCTGCAACAATGCGGGCATCGGCGGCGCCGCGGCCCTGGTCGGCGACACCCCGCTCGAAGAATGGGAACGCGTGATCGGCGTGAATCTCTCGGGCGTGTTCTACGGCATGCGCTACCAGATCCCGGCCATGCTGGCCGCGGGCGGCGGCGCGATCGTCAACATGGGTTCCATCCTGTCGCAGGTCGCGATGCGCGAACATGCGCCCTACGTGGCGGCCAAGCACGGCCTGATGGGCCTGACCCGTACCGCGGCGCTCGAATACGCGGCGAAGAACATTCGCATCAACACTGTCGGGCCGGCCTTCATCAGGACGCCGTTGCTGGACAATCTGCCGGCCGAAGTGTTCGATGCGCTCACCGGGCTGCATCCGATCGGCCGGCTCGGTGAAGCCAACGAAGTGGCCGAGCTGGTGCTGTGGCTGAGCTCGGACAAGGCATCCTTCGTCAACGGCGGCTACTACGCTGTGGACGGCGGCTACCTGTCGCAGTGAGCGTTCAGCGCCGCGACGACACGACGATCCCGCCCGCGATCAGCGCGAACGCGATCGCGTGATGCAGACGCGGCGGCTCGCCGAGAAAGGCGCTCGACAGCAGCGCCGCGAACAGCGGCGTCAGATTGTTGAAGAACGCCGCGATGTTCGGCCCGACCCGCTGCACGCCGGTTCCCCAGGCGTGGAAGGCGAGCAGCGACGGGCCGATCGCCACATACAGCAGGGCCGCCACCAGCGTACCGCTCCAGACGATGTGCGCATCGGTCAGCGCCCATTCGACGCCGGCAAACGCGCCCGACCACACCACGCCGAAGCTGACCTGGGCGGCCAGGAAGGTGGCCCAGTTCGCGCGTATCGTTGGCTCGTCGTGCCCGCGCGTCAGCAGCCAGCTGTACACGGACCAGATGATGGTCGCCACCAGCATGAACAGATCGCCGGCCACCAGCCGCAACGCCAGCAGTTCGCGCCAGTCGCCGCGCGAGAGCACGAACAGCACGCCGGCAATCGACATCAGCGCGCCCAGCATCTGGCGACGCGTGACGCGCGCCTCGAAGAACAGCCAGCCGATCGCCAGCATCCACACCGGCATCGACGCGCCCACCAGCGTGACGTTGATCGGCGTGGACGTGTGCAGCGCGAGGTATTGCATGCCGTTGTAGGTGCCCACGCCCAGCAGCCCCAGGACCGCATAGCGGCGCCAGTTGGTCAGCAGGCCGCTGCCGGGTCGGAAGATCGCGCGTGCCAGCGGCAGCAGGATCACGAGCGCGATCGCCCAGCGCAGGAAATTGAGCGTGATCGGCGGCACCATCGTGCTGACAATGCGACCGACCACCGCATTGCCCGCCCACAAGAGCGGCGGGATCGTGAGCAGGAGTGCGGTCGGGGCGGTCAGCGGATGGCTCATGAAGACAGGGGTTGGAGCGGGGAAGCTTGCGAGGATAACGGATTCGCGGGAGATGTTGCAGCCGAGACTGCGAACCCGCGCAAAGACGATGCGCGCCATCGCGGTGGCACGCCTGCTGAACCGCGGACGGGCGGCTCCCCTCTAACCGCACTCGGACGCAATCAGCAAAGGAAGATCGTATGTCGCAACCGCACACCAAGCCGAACCGCACCCGCAATGATTCCGCGAACCGCCGCGAAATCAACAACAAGGATTCGGGCGATCAGCACCTGCTGCCGGAATTCGATACGGAAGAAGCGCCGCATCGCCCGCACCGCCTGAACCGCGAGGACATGGACAAGAGCCCGTCGGAAGACAACAAGGGCAACAGCTCCACGCACTGAGCGCGGGCTAAGCGT